>DAOWBV010000145.1 GCA_030633885.1 Planctomycetota bacterium | reverse complement strand
TTCGGTCAGGACAACGTTATCGTCTCCCTCGACTTGGGTTTCCTTATCCTTGAGTCCTTTGCGTTTGAGCTGGGCTCTTTTTTTCAGGCCGATGGGTTTGGCCCGGCCCGAAGTTATTTTTCGGCCAATGGTGATTTTTCTGGCGCCGGGTCGGCCGGCCAGAGCGGTCCGGCGAAGCGGTGGTTTTCCGTTTTTCGGTCCAGCGGTTTTTCCGACCGTCGGCTGGATCGGTGCCGGCGCAGATGCGGCCGGGACTGACGGAGCGGGTGGCGCCGGTTTTTTCGTGGGGATTATCGGGACCGGTCCGTTTTTTGGTTTTTCCGGTGCTTGCGGGACTATCGGGGTCGGTGGCGCTTTCAGGACGGTCGGTGCCTGAGGCGGCGGCGCGGGTGCTTGGGGCGGCGGAGCCGCTACTTGGGGCGCGGGCGGTGGCGGTGCAGTCGGAGCCGGAGCACCTGCATTGCCGGTAGGCAGATCGGCCGGGACCTGGGCAATGTTCCCGCATTTTCGGCACTTGAACTTTTTTCCGGCGGGAATATTAGTTACGTTATATTGGGTTGCGCAGGAGACACATTGGATTATTTTTTTTACTCCATTTGCCATGATTACACCATATCAATTTTAGAAAGCAAAATCAAGAAAAAATAATCAGGTTGCCGGAAAATTAATTCCGGTTTGCCGGCCGACTGATTGTAAGATCTTAACCGTTTTTTTGTCCAGCGGAATACCGTTCTTTTGCCGGTCTTCTTCCATTTGGAATTCTTTTTCACCGGCGATGAAGATGCGGTCGCAACCTGACGCTTTAGTCGAATTTTTGAGGATCCGGGCGAATTGATCCATGGTATTTTTGAATTCAGGCAAGGGTCGGAAAGATTCGATATTGATCGCCCCGAAAAAATGACCGATATTCGAAGGGGCTGGTTGCCCGCCGATGGTTTTTTCGATCAGGGAAAGAAAAGAAGCGCCAGTTAAAGCGCCGCAAAGGATATCGACCATGACCGAAAGTCCGTAACCCTTGTAACCGCTGAATTCGGCCGGACCGCCCAATGGCATTACCCCGCCGCCCTCCAGCACACTGGCCGGATCGGTTGTCGGTTGACCGTTTTTATCGACCGCCCAGCCTAAAGGGATTTTAGTTTCTTTTCGTTTGGCGACTTCAATTTTTCCGATGGGGACAACAGCCGTGGCCATATCCAGGACAAAAGATTTTTCCTTATTTGCCGGGGCCGCCAGGCTTATCGGGTTGGTGCCGATGATCGGTTCCCGGCTGTAAGTGGGAACGCACAAAGGACGCGAGTTAGTCAGGCTGATACCGATCATATCATGTTCCAGAGCCATCATGGAATAATAACCGGCAATCCCATAATGGTTGCTGTTCTTGACCGCCGCCCAGGCGGCACCTGATTTTTTTGCTTTGGTAATACAAGCTTTCATTGCCTGATTCCCTATCACCTGCCCGAGCCCGTTCCGGCCGTCAAAGAAGAGGGTTGACGGAGTTTCTTTCACCAGTTTTATTTTGGCTTTGGGGTCGATCAATCCTTTCCGGATCCGGTCGACGTAACGGTCCAGCCGAGCCACGCCGTGCGATTCGATCCCGCGCCGGTCGGCCCGGACCATTACGGCCGCCGTGATCCGCGCGTCCGATTCAGAAACACCAATCGTTTGAAATGCTTTGCTGACGAAAGCTTCTAATTTTTTCGCTTGAATAATCGTGGAGGTTTGAGGAGTAGTTTTTGAAGGTGACATAAGAATTTCCTTTATGAAAATCTGTTTAATATTTTACAAATTTATTATAGAATATGCAATTATTAATAAATAAATTTTGAGAAAATACTATGACCTGCTTGATTTACGATGATATTTATCTTAAGCATGATACCGGGTCGCATCCGGAAACAGCCGATCGATTAAAAAGCATTACCGCCTATCTGAAAAAGACAAAATTCTGGTCGGCCTGCCGGCATTGCTCGCCCCGGACCGCGACCCCTCAAGAGATCGCCCGGGTGCACCGACCTGAATACATTGAAATAGTAAAAAAAGTTGCCGCTCAGGGTGGCGGTTATCTGGATGGCGATACGATTGTTTCACCAGATTCATTTGAAGCGGCCGGTGCCGCGGCCGGGGGAGTTCTCACGGCCGTTGACGCGGTTATGCAGGGGGACCCGGGAACCAACGCCCTCTGCCTGGTTCGTCCGCCCGGCCACCACGCTCTGGCCGGTCGGGGAATGGGTTTTTGTCTTTTTAATAATGTGGCCATCGGTACCCGTTATGTCCAGAAAAAATACCAATGTTCCAAAGTGTTGATCATTGACTGGGATATGCATCACGGGAACGGGACCCAGGCGATTTTTGAAGATGACCCGACCGTGTTTTATTTTTCCATGCACCGGTTCCCTTATTATCCCGGGACCGGCAGCGCCGAAGAGACCGGCGTGGGTCGGGGTAAAGGCTTTACTTTTAATATTCCGGTCGCCGGCAATATTGACCACCAGGTTTTTGTCGCTCAGTTTGCTCAAGCATTGGCCCGGATCAAAGAAACATTTACCCCTGATTTTATTTTTATTTCGGCCGGGTTTGACGGTTATAAAAATGATCCGTTGGGTGGCTTGGGATTGGAAGTGGCCGATTTTCAAACCTTAACGGCCGCGGTAAAAAAATTAGCGGCTGAGTGCTGCGGGGGTCGGATCGTTTCCGTTTTGGAAGGCGGTTACAGTCTGGACGGGTTGCCGCTGTGCATTGAAGCTCATCTTAAGGGATTAAGATGATTATTTAGAATAATTGTTGTTTTTTCAAACACATCTGAGCGGCCAGATCGATCGCCCGCCGCATCGAATCCGCCCTGGCTATGCCCTGCCCGGCAATATCAAAACCGGTTCCGTGAGCGACCGAAGTCCGGATAACCGGTAAACCCAACGTGATATTAACCGCTTGATGAAACCCGAACGTTTTGATCGGGATCAAACCCTGGTCGTGATACATAGCGACCACCGCGTCAAATTCACCTTCCCGGGCCTGCTTGAAAATACTATCGGCCGGGTAGGGACCCAGGCAGATAATTTCCTGTTTTTTGGCCTGCTCGATAGCCGGGGCGATAATATTTTTTTCTTCATTGCCTAGCCAACCGGCTTCACCGGCGTGCGGGTTCAGGCCGCAAACGCCGATCCGCGGTGCGGCCAGCCCGAAATATTCTTTCAGCCAGTTATGAGTCAACACGATTGTTTCCAGGATCCGGTGGGTCGATAAGTGTAACGGGACTTTTTTGTAAGCCAGATGGGTAGTGGCCAACGATACTTTAAAATCATTGGTGGTAAACATCATGACCACTTTCCGGGTGTTGGTTTTTTTAGCGAACAATTCGGTGTGACCAATGAACGGGTAGCCAGCCTGATTAATGGCTTCTTTACTGACCGGACCGGTGACAACGGCATCAACTTGATGGCGCAGGATCAGATCAAGCGCGGTTTGCAGGTACTCCCAGGCCGCTTCCCCGTTGCGGGCGTTAACTTGACCGGTGATAAAATCGTTATTTTTTTTCGGTGATAAAAGGTAAATACCCGGGGTTGATTGGGTGTTGAGCTCTTCAATCGACTGAATTTTTTTCGGGTTGAAGCTTAACTGGTAATTTTCAGCTGTTTGTTGCAGGACGTGCTCATGACCGATGATCAGGAGGCGGAAAGTTTTACTGATTGGTAATTTGGATTGATCGGCGGAGTGATCGGTCAGGGCCTTGACGATCACTTCCGGCCCGAGGCCGCCCGGATCGCCCAGGGTGAGCACCATAGTTTTGGGCCGGCGGAGGACTTTTTCTTTAAGGGCGCTAGGCTGGTTTCTTCGAACTTTCTTTTTCTTCGCCATTGGTTTCCGGTTTCTGGTTGGTAGTCCCTTCGACAAGCTCAGGGCAAGCTTTTTTGCCCCAGGTTAATTGAAAGGTCTCCCGGCTGCCCAGTCTGATCTCGTAAGTTTTTTCTTTGATATCGTCAATGATCTTCTTTTTGATCTGCTCGTTATTAAGAAATGAACCGTTGCTGCTCAGGTCTTTCAGCTCCACGCATTGAGAATTGTAAAAAGCGATTCGCAGGTGTTTCCGGGAAACGCTGACCAGACCTTCGTTATCTTCTTTTTCCTTGGGAAGGTCCTTGAATTTTTTGAACCTGCGGAATGAAATATCGCATTCGCGGCTGCGGCCAACCGTCACTATCTGGCCATAATTAACGTAAAAAACTTCGCCGTCAGCGATACCTTTAATGCCTTTGAGGGTTAAACATTCAATGGTTTCCATTAGTGGTCTGTTTAAATCCTTATTTTTCGGTGAGTAGTTCTTCCGGGATGTCAAAATTAGCGTAAACGTTCTGGACGTCATCGTTGTCTTCCAGGGCTTCGGTCAGTTCCAGTACCCGCCGGCCGTCTTCGGCGTTTAAAGTGATGTAGTTTTTCGGGACCAGGGTGATCTCCGCCGTTTTCGGGGTCAGTTTTTTTTCTTTTAAGGCGGCTTTAACTTTTTCAAAATCTTTGGGCCCGCAGGTGATCTCGAAAACATCACCGACCAGTGACGCGTCATCCGCGCCCGCTTCAATGGCCAAATTTAGTAATTCATCTTCCGGCATCTTATTTTCGATGGCAAAAAAACCTTTGCGTTCGAATATCCAGCTAACACAATTGGTTGAACCCAGGTTGCCGCCCTTGGTCTCGAATATTTTTCTTATTTCCGAAATGGTCCGGATCCGGTTATCCGTCAGGGTTTCCACCATGATCGCCACTCCTTTGGGTCCGTAGCCTTCATAGGTAATATTGATCAGGTTAACTCCGGCCAGTTCACCGGTCCCTTTTTTGATGGCTTTCTCGACATTATCTTTAGGCATGTTAACTTCCCGGGCTTTGTTAACGGCATATTGTAACTTGTGATTCATATTGGGGTCACCGCCGCCTTCCCGGGCCGCCCCCATGATCAGTTTCGAGACCTTGGAAAACATTTTGCCCTTCTTGGCGTCCGCGGCTTTTTTCTTGTGCTTGATACCAGCCCAATGTGAGTGACCGGACATGTTTATTCTCCTGATAAGATCAAAGATAACTATAAATTACTATTTTAAAATATTTTTGTCAATATAAAAAATTCGATGGTTTTTTCAGTGGTTTTATGATAGAATTAAATATTATGGTAGTCACTGATCCTTTTGAAGCATTTAAAAAGAAGAAAGAAGCCGAAACGAAGCGGCCGAAAATC
>DAOWBV010000043.1 GCA_030633885.1 Planctomycetota bacterium | reverse complement strand
TATTCCATATCAAATACTACCTGGAACGCGTGTTTTGCTTTAATCTTATCCTGAAAATAAACCAGGTTTTTGCTGAGTCCGCTTTTGGCGGATAATTTAACTTCAACCAGAAACCACGGTTTTTTATCTTTGGAAACTAAAAAATCTACCTCTCGTTTTTCTTTATCTCTGATAAACCATAATCCATACTGACCCAGTCCGTAATCTGTCCAGTAATGAACGGCTTTTAATAAATGAGAAGCAACTAAATTTTCCAACCGGCTTCCTTCTTCATCAACATTGATCCAATCCCACAAATAGGTTTTGGGTTCTTTGATGAGGGCCCGGGGAATATTTTTTGACCAGGGCTGCATGGTAAAACAATAAAAAAATGAGCTGAGGGTTTTGATCCAGCGTCGGATGGTATCAGAAGAAACATTAACTTTATTGGCGAGGTTTGAGTAGTTGGTCAGCTGTCCGGCCTGATGCCTGAGGATTTCAGCTAAAAGCTCAATTTGACCTAATTCCTGGATACGGCTTAGATCACGGATATCCTCCCGGATCAACTGTTCCTGCCTGAGGGCTTTCCATCTGTTTAAAAATCTGGGTTGGTTTTTTATGAATGGTTCCGGGAAACCGCCATTTTTGAGTAATTTCCCGAAATTCTTACTTCGAAAAGGCGGATTGATCTCTTTGCCTGATAAATCGATCCTTTCCAGTTCGGCGAGCGATAATTGATGCAAGCGGTAGGGAAAATATCTTCCCATTAAACTATCACCGCCTTTTTTATAAACATCCAATCGGGAACTGCCGGTCACAATGATCTTTACTTTTGTTTTGTAGGTATCGAAAAATCCTTTTAAAAATGTTTTCCACTTGCCGTATTTGTGTATTTCGTCAAAAACAATAACGGGTGGCTTCGAGGTGAGTTTAGCTAATCCGGCAAAATCGGCCACGCGGCTCACGCCGGCCAGAATAATTTTCCGGTGATCTAAATTGTCCCAGTTGAGATACGAAAATTGGCTGGTAAATCCTTTGGTCATCAGGCTGACGGTGGTTTTCCCGGCTTGCCGGGGCCCAAGCAGAAAGATCATTTGCTGATGACGCGCGAAATGCTCTTTAATAACGGCGGTGTATATTCTTTTCACTATATTCTCCTTCGCGCTGGCGGAAGACCACATAGTTCACTATGACTAGTTTACTGCATATCTTAAATTAGTCAAGACTATTTTTAGATACATCTAAATTTAGTCGGCCATCCATTCTGGTGCGTCGGCAAGGCCCCATTCGGGGCAAGCCCCGTCCTTTCTGCAGCCCGCCGAAGGACGGGTCTGTCCTTTGGCATGAAAAGAGCGGGGCAAATCGGCGGGTCAGCAAGCTCCGATCATATTAAATCTTCTTTGAAATCCATTTCAACACCCGCCGTGTCCCAAAACCAAGAATTTCATTGACGCCGGCCGATTCATTACTATAATAACACCCTTTGATCCGTTGCACTGATGCAACCGAAGTCTTTAGGCAAAAACGTCAGGCTAACCAAATCGCTTCAGCTGACACTTCTTCGCTAAAGATACTTAGAGCGTCTAACAAAATAGGTTTTGTAGCTACGGGGCTTGTCCCCGCCTTTAAAACTTATGGGCGACCGTAAAGGTCGCAGCTACCTGTATTCTCTTTTTGTTAGCGCCTTTTTAAAAGAAATTTATCAATATGCCTAACCAAAAACGCCGCAAAGACGTCCGGAACATAGCCATTATCGCGCACGTTGACCACGGAAAAACGACGCTGGTCGACGCGCTGTTAAAACAGACCGGCGCCTATACATTCAAGGACGGGGAAACGGTTGTTATGGATTCCAACCCGCTGGAAAAAGAGCGCGGCATAACCATTTTCTCGAAAAACGCTTCTTTTATCTACAAAGGCGTCCAGTTTAATATCGTTGATACGCCCGGCCACGCGGATTTCGGTAGTGAAGTGGAACGGGTCCTGAAAATGGTCGACGGTGTCCTTTTGCTGGTCGACGCTTTTGAAGGCCCCATGCCGCAAACGAAATTCGTTCTGAAAAAATCGCTGGAACTTCACCTGAAACCGATCCTGGTGGTCAATAAGATCGACCGGACAACGTCCCAGCCCCATAAAGTCGCGGACCTGACGTTTGATCTTTTTTGCGAACTGAACGCCACTGACGAGCAAATGGACTTCCCGATCGTTTTTGCTTCCGGCAAAGAAGGTATCGCCACCCTGGAACTGGAAGAAGAAGGTAAGGACATGAAACCTCTGCTCGATACCATCCTGCGCCGGGTATTGCCACCGGTCGCCGACCCGAAGAAACCGTTCCAAATGCTGATCACCATGCTCGATTACGATTCCTATGTCGGCCGTATCTCCATCGGCCGGATCTTTCACGGGAAGATAAAAAACGGCGATCCCATGGCCCTGGTCAAGATCGACGGCACCATTAAACAGGGCAAGGTAACCAAAATATTAAAATACAAGGGCTTGAAGAGGGTCGAAGTCGATGAAGCGATTGCCGGCGATATCGTCTCGATCGCCGGGATGGATGACGTCAACGCCGGTGAAACACTGGCCTCAGTCGATGACCCGAAAGCTTTACCGAAAATAAAAATTGATGAGCCGACGATCTCAATGCTTTTCTCTCATAATACCAGCCCGCTGGCCGGAAAAGACGGCGGCCGTTTCTTGACTTCCCGCCATGTCCGGGAACGGCTCGAACACGAAGCGCTGACCAACGTCGGTATTAAGATCGAACCTTTAGTCAATAGCGATAAGGTCAAGGTTTCGGGTCGAGGCGAACTGCATCTTTCCATCCTGATCGAAACCATGCGGCGGGAAGGATACGAACTGGAAGTCTCTTCCCCGAAAGTGATCTTCATCAAAACGGGTGGAGAAACGCTGGAACCGATCGAAGAATTATTAGTCGAAGTCGACAAGGGCTACCAGGGCGCGGTCATCGAAGCCCTCGGCGCCCGAAAAGCGTCGATGAAAGATATGCAAACGACTTCCATCGGCACCATCCGCATGAATTTCCTGATCCCGACCCGGGGCCTGATCGGATTTCGGTCCGACTTCCTGAAAATGACCCGCGGCACGGGCATCATGTACCAGAATTTTTATCAATACCAGAAATTCAAGGGTGAGATCACCCATCGCCAGTCCGGAGTCCTGATCTCCATGAACCGGAGTAAAGCGGTCGCTTACGCCCTCGATAGTCTTCAGAACCGGGGCGAGATCTTTATCCGGCCGGGCGATGACGTTTACGAAGGCATGATCGTCGGTATTAATAATAAAGGGAACGACCTGGTGGTTAACGCGAACCGGGAAAAAAAGCTGACCAATATGCGGGCCTCCGGGGCCGATGAAGCGATCAAACTGATCACCCCCAGAGAAATGACTCTGGAATTCTCTTTGGAGTTCATCGAAGATGACGAACTGGTCGAGATCACCCCGAAAAATATCCGGCTCCGGAAACGATACCTGACTGAGAACGCCCGGAAATCAAAAACGCGGGTCGCCCGATCGATCGCCACCCAGGGAAAAACAAAATGAAAATAGGATTTACCGGACTTGACCTGCCGGAAGGCAAAATAAAATATCAGGACGAAAAACTGATCGCCCTGTCTGAAAAAGACAAGCCGAAAAAGGTCGCCCCTTTTTACGCTGAATTGATCCGCGATGAATTTGTCCAGTCCGAAGCGATCGTGATCCCGGCCACCAAGATCCTGGACTTACTGATCATTGATATGGAAAAACTCGAGTCCCGGCTTTCCCGTCTGGAAGACGGCGACGAAAAAACGCTCATGCAAAAATGCCTGGCTAACCTGGAAAAGGAGATACCCCTTTGCGATATCGAATTCAACGACGAAGAAAAAAAGATGCTGAAGAGGCTCGATCCCCACAGCTTTAAACCGGTCGTCAAAATAGAAGATGGCCTGGACGTCAACACGATCATCACCTTAACCCTCGAGAAGGCCGACTATATGTTCTTTTATACCTCCGGTCCCCGGGAATCGCATGCCTGGCTGATAAAAAAAGGGTCGGAAATGATCACCTGCGCCGCCCGGATCCATACCGACTTTGCCCGCGGATTCATTAAAGGCGACGCGGCCGGCTTCGAGGACTACATGAAATGCCATAATTTCAATGACTGCAAAGCCAAAGGGGTGGCGAAACTTGTCAATCGCGATTACATCGTCCAACCGGGCGAAATAATCGAGATCAGGTTTAATGTCTAAAACACCTCCAAAAAGGGAGTACCCCAGATTGTCTCAATCTGGGATTTTCTCGAGGTTGAGACAACCTCGAGTACTCCTTTTGTTGTAATAAACCAGGTAATCGCAAAAAGAATTTCATTGACGCTCATCAAGTTCATTACTATAATGAAGGTTTCCGTTAAATTTTATAATAACTGTAGCTGCGACCCTTGTCCGCCTTAGGACGGACTCGTCCTTTGGCGAGTGGTCGCCAGATCCATCATGTCATTCCCGCGAAGGCGGGAATCCAGATGAAGCCATAACTTAGTCTGGATTCCGCATCAAGTGCGGAATGACAAGAAGACAGGCGGGGGCAAGTCACGCCTGAGGCGGATCTGCCTACGGCATGACCCCGCAGCTATAACATTAGCTTACAAAGGAAACACTATGCCAAAAAAATATTTTTACTTCTTCGGGGATAAGAAAAACACTGAGGGTAACACCAAAATGAAGAACAGTCTGGGCGGCAAGGGCGCCAACCTGGCTGAAATGGCCAGGATCGGCGTGCCCGTCCCCCCGGGTTTCACCGTCTCGACTGAAGTCTGCGACCTCTTTTACCGAAGCAAAAAAAGTTTCCCCGAAAAACTTCAGCCGGAATTTCTGAAGTACGTCAAAAAACTGGAGAAAGCGTCCGGGAAAAAGTTCGGCGACCCGGTCAACCCGCTCCTCGTCTCGGTCCGCTCCGGTGCCCGGGTCTCCATGCCCGGCATGATGAACACTATCCTCAACCTCGGCCTGAACGACCGGACCGCCCAAACCCTGGCCGCCAAAACCAAGAACGAATCTTTCGCCTATGATTGTTACCGCCGCTTGATCCAGATGTTCGGCGATGTCGTCATGGAAGTGAACCGGGAAAAATTCAAGATCACGGATAAAAACTTATCGGAACAGGAACAAGCCGGTCTTTTTAAAGATATTTATAAAAAAGAATGCGGCCAAACTTTTCCCCAGGACCCGTTAACACAACTCGCGCTGGCCCGCGACGCGGTATTTAAATCATGGAATACGCCCCGGGCCCAGACCTATCGCGAACTCTATAAAATACCCCACACCATCGGGACGGCGGTGAATATCCAGACCATGGTCTTCGGTAATATGGGTCAGGACAGCGCCACCGGCGTCGGCTTTACCCGCGACCCCTCGACCGGTGAAAAAATGTTTTACGGTGAATACCTGATCAACGCCCAGGGCGAAGACGTCGTCGCCGGGATCCGCACCCCCCACCCGATCAATGAATTAAAATCTCGTCTGCCCCGGGCCTTTAATCAATTAAAACAGATCACCAGCCGGCTGGAAAAACACTATAAAGATATTCAGGACTTCGAGTTTACTATCGAAAAAAATAAATTATACATGTTGCAGACCCGGACCGGGAAACGGACCGGGCCGGCGGCCGTCAAGATCGCCGTTGATATGGTCCGCGAAGGCCTGATCAAACAGACCGAAGCCGTCCGGCGGGTCCAGCCGGACCAGTTGAACCAGTTATTACATCCGATCTTTGACCCGAAAGAGCAAAAAAAATTCCCGGTCATCGCCAAAGGACTGAACGCCTCACCCGGCGCGGCCAGCGGACAGGTCGTCTTCAACGCCGACGAAGCGGTCGCCCAAGCCGAAGCCGGCCAGCGGGTCATCCTGGTCCGGAGCGAAACCTCGCCCAACGATATCCACGGCATGGCCAAAGCGCGCGGGGTCCTGACCGCTACCGGCGGGCAGACCTCACACGCCGCCGTCGTCGGCCGCCAGATGGGGAAACCCAGCGTCGTCGGTTGCGGCGTCCTGAAAGTCAACGAAGAAAAAAAATTATTCGTCGTCCGGAAAGACGGACAGGACATCACCGTCAAACAGGGTGATTATATTTCCATTGACGGCACTACCGGCGAAGTCATGACCGGTGACGTGCCAACCCAGGAATCAGAAGTCATCCAGGTCCTGAAAGAAAAACTGGATCCCAAATCTTCGAAGTCTTACCAGCACTTCGCTAAACTACTCGGCTGGGCGGACAAGATCCGCCGGCTCGGTGTCCGGGCCAACGCGGATATCCCGAGCGACGCCGCTCTGGCCATCCGGCTCGGCGCCCAGGGGATCGGGCTCTGCCGGACCGAACACATGTTCTTCGCCCCGGAACGGTTACCGATCGTCCAGAAAATGATCCTGGCCAAAACCGAATCCGAACGAAAAGAAGCCGTCAACCAATTATTACCGATGCAGACCCAGGACTTCGTCGGAATCCTGGAAGCGATGCAAGGGTTCCCGGTCACCATCCGTACCCTTGACCCGCCCTTACATGAATTCCTGCCGAAAAAAGAAGAGTTGATGGTCGAGATCGCTACCGCCAAAATGGAATTATCGCGATTCGAAAGCAACGATCCGAAAAAGGAAGAATTGGTCAACACCATCCAGTCAAAAGAAAAACTGCTGTCCCGGGTCTCGGAACTCCACGAATTTAATCCGATGATGGGCCACCGCGGTTGCCGGTTAGGCATAACTTATCCGGAAATAACCGAGATGCAGGCACGGGCCATCATTGAAGCGGCCTGCCGGTTGAAACAAAAAGGCAAAAAATCTCTGCCGGAAATAATGATCCCGCTCATCGGCACCGTCGCCGAGTTGACCAACCAGAAAGCGATCGTTAACCGGGTCGCCGAAGAAGTGATGAAAAAATACGGTTGCAAAATACCCTACACCGTCGGCACCATGATCGAGATCCCGCGAGCCGTCCTGACCGCCGACGAGATCGCCCGGGAAGCGGAATTCTTTTCTTACGGCACCAACGACCTGACCCAGATGACCTTTGGTTATTCCCGCGACGACGCCGCCAAGTTCCTGAGTTATTATGTCGAACACAAGATCCTGCCCCATGACCCGTTTGTCAGCATTGACCAGACCGGGGTCGGTGAGTTGATCAAGATCGGCGTGAAAAAGGGACGGGCCACCCGGCCGAAACTGAAAATCGGTATCTGCGGCGAACACGGCGGTGATCCGGCCTCAGTTATTTTCTGTCACCATGCGGGCCTGGATTACGTCAGTTGTTCACCGTTCCGGTTACCCCTGGCCCGGCTGGCGGCCGCCCACGCGGTATTGGGGGAAAAGTCCTGATAGTAAGTCCCCTCCCTGCCTCGCCGGCTTACCCGCCTCTGGAGGGTTTATCCGCCTCTGGCGGGCAGGCGGGTAATAAGAGGGGAGCCAAAACACACCCCGCCCCGATTAACCTTCGGGGCGGTTTTTTATACCCTGTAATCTCCTTTTACATTCTGTAAATGCATTTTACATATTATTAGTATCCAACCCGGTTTGACCTGTTTTCCACCTTTACCCAGCCAGAAATAAAGTCATAACTTTATTTAATAACACGTGTTATGCAAAATAATCTATTGGCTTATTTTACCTGAAAACTATCCTTTTTGGCACACTATTTGCTCATTAATTAAGCAGAAAACAAAATATTCCTATTTAAGAAAAGGGGGAAATCATGAGAAAAACAGAAAAATACGGTATCATAAGTATCCTGCTGGCGTTGTTGATCCTTTGCTATCTCGACGGCGTCATCCTGGCGGAGAAAAAAGATAAAAACCACAATAAGAAAAATGAGCCGGCCGAAAAAAATACAGTTACTGAGAGCGTCGAAGCCAGCGCCAGGAATAAACCGGCCAAATGGGACGGTGAAGCGCCCGGCAAAGGTGATAATCGCGATGATCTCAAGAGCGGGAAAGTCGATGTCGTCGGCGATGGCAACAGCGGCCAGGGCAACCGGCAAAATAATAAACCAACCAAACCGATCACCGTAAAACCGTTGCCACCGGCGACCGGCGGTTACGAACTTGAGAATATCGCTCAGGTAACTTACGAAACTGAAGAAAGATATGACGCGGTCAAAAAAACATACGACCCGAGTATTGTTAATTTTAAATTATTGTTCCGGCCGATAAATTATAACCGGAATAAAGGGACTTTTCAGGTTAAGGCCACGTTCAAATCAGTTAAAGTCAAACATATTGATGGCCGCTGTAATTTCAATTACGATTTTAGTAAGGCCCAGGACCGTCGGGAAGCCTGGAACCGCTTATGGCTGGCCGCGGCCAAAGCCCGGAAATTCAGAAAGGTCGGTAACAACGTCCCGGGTTTTTATGCGTATAGCGAAGATTTCTTTGACGAAATGCTCAAATGCTTAGTCTGCGTCATCCTCCCTAACCGGTCCTTCACCTTTGAAGTTTCCCGCTTCGGCGATACGCTTGAATTAATTGATTTTGATCAGATGATCGCCCCCTCTTTAGCGCAGTTACCAGACGCGGAAGTAACCCATTTGAAAAAAATACTGACTGACCACGTACTGAATGAACTCCGTTTGATCTTCCCGAAAATTCCGCAAAAAAAACCAGACGGGCAAAGACGAACCGTTGACGGCTGGCCGGCGATCAAATACTCGACTAACGAACGGGAAAAAAGCGCCACCGAACAGCATAAGCTGGACCAGCGGCTCTACTATTCACTCAAATACGGCTTGACTATCTATCATGAAAAAACCAAAAATGATTCTTCGATCCGACTGGGTAACCAGGCGGGCACCGGTAACCGCGGAGGCCAACGGGTTGAATGGGAAAAAAGACGTCATAAAATTTCGCTTTTAAATCTGGTGACAAAATAACTTCCGCCCGCCTGAAGGATGAATGCCGGCTCTGGTCCATTGCGCGTGACCATTGAATCTTCCGCCGGGGTTTGTTTCTACAAAAAATACATCACACTTTAAAAGAAAATTCAGGAGGAAAGTCTTTTATGTTAAAAAAAATGTTTTTACTGGCCAGTCTGTTGGGAATTGGCTTAATGGGCTGTATCGGGTACAATCAGGAGTGGGATCCTTCCTGGACCGATGATTTTGCACACGAAAAAAGGCACTTCCGGGCTTTCTGGCAGGACCTGGCCAGCATCCACCGGTTCATCGACCGCCACCTTTTTAACTTTGATGAAACCGATCCGGGACGATATTAATAAAATTTAAAATCACAAATTACAATAACCAAACTTTTGGGATTTGAGCTTTGTGATTTGAAGATTATATTTTGATCGTCATCAGATCTTCAGCGATAACAACGTCGCATTCGGGCCAGGCGGATTTCACTTCCCGAATCAGGTCATAATCATCGCAGACCGGGTAAAGATGGGTCAGAACCAGTTTTTTTACCCGGGCTTCTTTGGCTACCCGGGCGGCCAGGATCGAATTCAAATGACCCTGCAGATAAATATTGCCCGGGAAAGAACATTCCAGGATCAACAGGTCCGCTCCCTGGGCTATTTTGACAATATTTTTACAGTAATTGGTGTCGCCGGAATAGACCACCGATTTCCCGCCCGGTAATTCCAGCCGGTAGGCCACGCTGTGCTCACTGTGAACCACGTCAATAGTTTTCAAATGCCAGAATGAATGGTGTTCGGTTTGAAATTTCAGGTCGGAATGCTCTACTTCCCTGATCGATATTTTATATGAAATATCATTAACCCACTGACCGTAAAACTTTGTTAATTGCTCGTAAAAATTCTTGAACCCCTTCGGCCCGATCAGATGAAGCGGTTTGGTCCGATGCGACCCTTTCCCGCCCTCGTCAATGAATTTCAGGGTATTCTCAGTTAAATTAGGATTCGGTTTAGCTTCGTACTTGGCGCTGAACAAGAAATCGATCAGGTCGAGCGTGTGATCCGGATGAAGATGGGTATAACAAAGCCAGCCGATCTCGTGAGTAACGTGGCCGGCCCGGACCAATTGACGCAGGCTACCCGGCCCGGAATCGAGCAGGATATAATCCTTGTCTATTTTAACCAGGAACCCGGGCGCCCCGCGCCGGGCACTCGGAATCCCGGTCCCGGAACCTAAAATAACTATTTCCATTGTTACTAACCTTTAATGCTTTTTTAAAACTATTGTAGCTGCGAGGCTTGCCCTCGCCAACGACAAAGGGCGACCGTAAAGGTCGCCGCTACATCAAAGAATGGCTTCACCCAAGCCACCTTTAATCATTAGCTATTTATTTTAACCCCAACTTTTTATAAATAGCCCTGATATTCACGCTCGTCCGGATGATCTTTTCCGCTTCCTTCACTTTCGAGAACGTATCCAGCCCGATATGATTGGCCAGTTTTTCCAGTTTCCCCAACGTTTTCAGGGTATCGTCCCGAACGACCAGGACCGGCACGTTATGCTCCTGAGCCCGGCTGAGAATAATATCATCCGGATAGAGCCGGCTGGTCAGGATCAAGCAACGGGTGTTCGATTCCAGGGCCGCCAGTTGGATATCCGCCCGGTCCCCTTCGGTCACCACCGCCATACATTTCTCTTTCCGGAAATATTTCAACGCGCTTTCCACGTTCATCGTTCCCGGACAGAACCGTTCGATCGTTTGGCCCGTCTGCTCCTGGCCGCAGATCAGATCAGCGCCGAGCGCCTCTTTGATCTCACCGACCGAAACTGATTCCAGCGAAGTCGATCGCGGGATGATCCCGAGGACATCTATTTTATATTTTTTCAGAAAAGGAACAACTTTTTTCTTCAGATAATTTATCTTGGCCGGCGGGACATAATTAAAGATCACTCCGATCAACAGGTTGCCCAGCGCCCCCTTGCCGCCCAGGAAACTGTCGATCGTCTCGCCGGTCGTGGTCAACCGGCCCACCGCCACCGTCGGCCAGTTAAATTCTTTGATCAGGCTGAGCTCGGAGACCCCGAGAATACTGCCCCGGTAAAAACGGCTCAACCCCTTGATCAACACAATGTCATCCTTCGCGCTCATTTTTTGTAAGATCGAGTTGATCCTGACGGACAGGTCGGTTTTCCAGCCACCCGACAAAATCCGTTCCAGCAGGTCTTCGGTCAGCAGAACCGAACAAGCCGGCCCGGTTTGTTTCTTCAGGGAAAAAACTTCCCGGAAAAAAGCCACGTCTGCGTCAGTCAGCGTCCGTTGATAACGGATCGGCCGGTTACCGAGCGGTTTAAAGAAATTGATCCGATAACCATCCGCCTGCATCTTCCGGCCCAACCCGGTCAACAACAGGTTCTTACCGGAATAATCGGAAACAGAAGTAACAAATAGTGGCTTCATAAATACCCCCTTATATTCCCTGACAGGATTCACTGGATTTACAAGATTTTAATTTTATTAAATTCATCACTTATCATTTCCGCCAAAGGACGGACCCGGAACCGTGCTTTGCACTGGTTCAAGGCATAATTTACTAAACCCAATCCTCTCCCTTGACCGTCATCCGGCCATCAATGGCCAGCCCGCCCTGCCCGCGGGGAAAAACCTTGAAAGGATTAATATCTAATTCCAGGATCTGCGGAAAATCGGTCACCAACTTCGAAACTCTTAAAATAGTTTCTTTTAAGACCTCAAAATCAACGGACGGTTCACCGCGCATCCCGGCCAGTAACGGATAGGCCCGCACTTCTCGTAACATCGATTCCACCTCGCGGCCACTCACCGGCGCGATACGGAAGGAAACATCTTTCAGAGCCTCCACGTAGATCCCGCCCAGGCCGAACATGATCAACGGACCGAACTGCGGATCGCGGGAAACACCGATGATCACTTCTTTACCACCGGTGATCATTGGCTGAACCGAAACGCCTGAAATCTTAGCTTCCGGAAATTTGAGCCGGGCCGTGCTGACCAACTCATCAAATATTTCTTTCACTTCCGAACCGCTCTGAATATTCAAGCGAACTCCTTTAACATCAGTTTTATGAATAATGTCCGGCGAGGCGATCTTCAAAACTACCGGGTAGCCGATCTTCCGGGCGGCCTTGACGGCTTTGGCCGATGATTTCGCCAGTTGACCGGCCGGTACGCTGACCCCGTAAGCTTTCAAGGCCTGCATAGTCTCAAGATCACCCAATTGTTTCGGGGCCTGGCCCCAGGTATTCTGCAATAATCGGTTAATCTTTGATCTTTCCTTGGAAGAAATCACCGGTAATTTAATTTTTGACTGGCCAGCAGACAGGCGCACCCAGTCATGATAACGAGATAACGTTTCTAAAGCAGCGATCGCCCGTTCCGGGAACGGATAATTAGGAATACCCGCCGCTTCCAGTATTTTTATACCCGGATTAATTAATTCACCGCCGATAAAACTGGTAAAAAGCGGTTTTTTTGTCTGACGGGCGATCCGGACGATCGTCCGGGCGATCCGAGCCGGT
>DAOWBV010000235.1 GCA_030633885.1 Planctomycetota bacterium | reverse complement strand
TTTAAAAAAATTCCAGGCCAAAATGAAAGAGGCCGAAGCGCAATTCAACATGGCGATGAAAAAACTGCCTGAAAAAGAGGAAATCCCTTCCCTGTTGACTGCCATTTCAGACTCCGGTCAGGCGGTTGGTCTGGATTTCTTGCTTTTTGAGCCCAAAACCGAAAAGAAAAAAGAATTTTATGCTGAAATCCCCGTGGCCATGAGCCTGCGGGGAGATTATCACAATTTAGCTATTTTCTTTGACCAGGTGGCGCGCTTAAACAGAATTGTAAATATAGAAAATATTCAGATAATCCGGAGCAAAGGCAAGGGCAAGCGCTCATCCGGCAATGAGCTTACTGTAAAATGCACGGCGGTCACCTATAAATTCATCGACGAACCACCCAAAACTAAATCGAAAAAGAAGACAAAAAGGCGTAGGAAAAAGTAATAAGCAACTAATTTCTAACCGGATAAACCAGCAAAAGATGGGAAGAAATCCTGTGACCATCCGATATTTGATCAGCACTATTTGTATTATTATGCTTCTCTGGGGCTGCGACAGGGCCACCGAACCGCCGGCAACGCCAAAGGTGGTACGCAAGAAAATTATCTCCCAGAAGAAACAAACCGCCGAAGTCCGTAAGAAAAAGACAATCCGCAAAGCAAAAACTGAGACGGCTGACAAAACGGTAAAAAAGATCTCACCGTCCACGGTCAAAAAGCCGCCGGTGGCTGAGGTCGAAACCGACAAGCAGCCGTTGATCGCCAAAAAAGTTGAAACGCAACCGTCAATACAGAAAAAGCCGGCGATTAAACCCAAGTCAGACCTTTCTACGATAAAACAGCCGGTGCAAATTCAATCGCCGAAAGCCGGCCAAAAATCTGGAACCAGCGATAAAATGATCGCTTCCACGCCAACGGCACCCGGGGAGTTACCCGGAATCCCTCCTAATTATGATCCTACCGGAAAAATCGATCCTTTCGAGCCGCTATTCCAGGAGAAACCGGTGCTGGCCAAGAAAAAGAAACGCAAAAAGAGGCTTCCGCAAACACCCCTGGAACGCATCGACATAAGCCAGCTGAAACTGGTCGGGATTATTCTGGCATCCAGCGGCAACCGGGCCCTGGTGGAAGAAGCCTCCGGTAAAGGGTATGTCATAAAAAAGGGTACCTATATAGGAACCCATTCAGGTAAAGTCGTTAAGATCAAAAAAGAAACCGTTATTGTAGAGGAAGAAATCGAAGATGTATCTGGAAAAATCGCAACCCGTCAACGAGAGATTAAACTTCCCAAACCTCCTGGAGAGTTTTAAGATGCCTGATATCATTACCAAACTATCTAGACCCCTTCGCGTGGGTGTAATCTTATGCAGTATTATATTACTGATTGCAGGATGCGCCTCCCAAAACACGGCCAATGTTAAATCCGCCGAGGAAACCAAACTGATCACCGACATCGCCACCAGCGAGGACGCCGAATCTACGATCGTTACCGTTAAAGGCGGCCCGACGTTGACTTACACAGCGATCAAGCAGGTATTTCCTCTGGGCGTCCTTTTTCACTTTCCTGAAACAGCTCTGGATAAAATTAAAGAAGTTTATTATCCGCCGCAAACCGACATCATCGGTTCTATCCGGGCAACCCAGATTGAAGGCGATGGTACCACATCGCGGATATTTATCGCTTTAAAAAAGGACCTTCCCTATAATATTACACCGGATGAAACCGGAATTCATATCTCATTTCCCAAAAGCGGCAAACTGGCCGCAAAAACATCCGCACCGAAGCCACCAGCGGAAAAAATCGCTGAACAGCCGGAACCTGAAAAAAAGATGGCTCCCCCTGCCACCCGGATAACTGCGATCGGTACCACACCGCTGAAAAAAAGTGTCGCCATCAATGTTAAAGCCGATGGGACCATCAAAAACTACAAATCCTTTACTATCGAAAAAGCACCTCCCCGAATCGTGTATGACCTGT
>DAOWBV010000051.1 GCA_030633885.1 Planctomycetota bacterium | reverse complement strand
CTGGAAACGCTGGTCGCCAATGATCAGGTAGTCTTTCGTTACGCCAATGCCACGGAGCATCCAACCAAGAAATATCCGGCCAATCCTAACGGGTCGGTCGATAATATCGCCGGTATTTGTGATCCGACCGGCCGGATTATGGGGATGATGCCGCATCCGGAACGTTTCACTGAAAGAACCAACCATCCCCGCTGGACGCGGGAAAAATTAAAAGAGCCGACGGACGGCATGCTCATCTTTAACAACGCAATCAATTACATTAAAAATAATCTTTGATCAGGATTAATTTTCCATGAAAAAACCGACCGTGACGCAAATCAAAAATGTCCTGAAGGATTTCGAGCCAAAAAAAGGCAGTTTATTGATCCCGATCCTTCAAAAGATCCAGGAAACGTTCGGTTACGTCCCGCCTGAATCATTAAAATTAATCGTCCGGCACATAAATGTCGCTCAAAGTAAGATCTACGGCGTGCTGACTTTTTACGCTCAGTTCAGCACGACGCCTCGCGGTAAATATATTATTCGTCCCTGCCGCGGAACGGCTTGTCACGTCAGAGGCGCCCAGAATATTATTTCAAAGATTAAATCAAAAATTAAACTCGAAGACGGTGAAACCACGCCTGATTATAAATTTACCCTCGAAACCGTTGCCTGTCTGGGGGCGTGCGCGCTGGCTCCCATGGTCGTGATCGGAAAGGATTATCACGGTAACCTGACTCCCGACCGGATAGACGCGATTATCGATTCTTGTAAATAAGAAGGAATAAACCATGCGACCAATTACTTCAAAAGAAGAACTTGCTAAAATCAGAGAATCCATTATCAAGCGGATAGACCCGACAATGCCGACCATAACCTTATGCGCCGGTACAGGCTGTGTTGCTTTGGGAAGCCAAAAGGTTTATGAGGCGCTTGAGTCTGAAATCAAACGACATAAGTTACAGGGAAAAGTTAGCCTTAAAAGAACCGGTTGCCATGGTTTTTGTGAACGCGGGCCGCTTCTCGTCATCCTCCCTGATGAAATATTTTACCAGCGAGTGACGCCGGAGGACGTTCCCGTTATTATCGAGAAGACTATTCTTAAGAAAGAAATCATTACCAAACTGCTGTATGTCGACCTGAAAACCAAAAAGCGGATCGAAAAAGAGCCGGAAGTGCCTTTCTATAAACATCAGATGAGGGTGGTCTTCAGACACAACGGAAAAATAGACCCGATTGATATCGAAGACTATATTCGCTATGATGGTTTCCAGGCATTGTCGACGGTCCTTTGTGAAATGTCGCCCGAAAAAGTGGTGGCTGAGATAAAGAAATCCGGTTTACGCGGACGCGGAGGCGCCGGGTTCCCTACCGGGCTCAAATGGGAATTTGCCCGGCAATCACGGGAAAAAGAGCGTTATGTCATTTGCAACGGAGATGAAGGTGATCCGGGTGCTTTTATGGATAGGAGTGTAATGGAAGGCGATCCTTACGCCGTAATTGAAGGATTGACTATTGCCGGTTATGCGGTTGGCGCGAAGAAAGGTTATATTTATGTCCGCGCCGAATATCCCCTGGCCGTTAATAATTTAACTGTGGCCATAGAAAAAGCCAAGCAGACAGGTTTCCTCGGCAAAAATATATGGGGTAAGGGATTCGATTTTGAGATCATTATCAAGGAAGGGGCGGGTGCCTTTGTCTGCGGTGAGGAAACCGCTTTAATGGCTTCGATCGAAGGCAAACGAGGTATGCCTAAGCCGCGTCCTCCTTTCCCGGCAGAGACCGGTCTCTGGGGAAAACCCACGGTCATCAATAACGTGGAAACCCTGGTCAACCTGCCTTATATTATCCTGAAAGGAGCGGATAATTACGCCGGGATCGGGACAGAGACCAGTAAAGGGACAAAGATCTTCGCCCTGGCCGGGAAGATCAATAATACCGGTTTAGTTGAAGTCCCGATGGGAACCACGCTTCGCCAAATAATTGAAGAAATCGGCGCCGGTATCCCGAATAAAAAAGAATTCAAGGCCGTTCAGATGGGCGGGCCTTCCGGCGGTTGTCTGCCCGCATCCTGCTTGGATACACCGGTTGATTACGAATCACTTAAATCAGCCGGTGCGATCATGGGTTCAGGCGGTATGATCGTCATGGACGAACGCAATTGCATGGTCGATATCGCGCGCTATTTCCTTGATTTTATCCAGAAAGAATCGTGCGGTAAATGCGTGCCGTGCCGGTTGGGTACCAAACGTATGCTTGAGATCGTCACCCGTTTCACGACCGGCGAAGCCCGGCAAGGCGATATCGAAAAACTGAACGACCTGGCCGTCTCGGTCCGGGATACTTCACTTTGCGGGCTGGGCCAGACCGCGCCCAATCCGGTCCTCTCAACGATCCAGTATTTCCGGAAAGAATACGAAGAACACCTTAATGACAAATTCTGTTCTTCCGGTGTCTGCCCCGGGATGTTCCAGTATGTGATCGACCAGAAAAAATGCACCGGGTGCACGATCTGCGCGCGGAACTGTCCGGTAAACGCGATCAGCGGCGAGAAAAAGAAAGCTCATAAGATCGATCAGGATAAATGCGAATTGTGCGGTATCTGCGCGGAAAAGTGCCGGTTCGCGGCCATACATCCGAAACCTAAAACACTGGTCGGCTCGGCCAAATGAGGTAAATCATGGCGGAAATCCTTTTGCCCTTAATTATTGGTCTCGGCCTGGGGGTGATCATTGTCTTGATCACGGTCTGGCTGAAAAGCAAGGTAACACCGGGCGGAAAAATCACGGATGAGGACGCGTTGGCCGAAAGATTAAAAGATTCTTTTTCGCGCATTTCCTTTGATGTCCTGAAAAGCCAGTCCGAATTAGGTAGCCAGGAACTGGATACTAAAAAAGCCTTGATTGACCAGACCTTAGATTCCATCCGGCAGGAGATGCAAAAGGTTCAGAAAACAATCGATCAGACTAATAAAGACCGCAGTGAAAAATTCGGCGAGCTAACCAGCCAGTTAAAAACCACCGCTGAAACTCACCAGAAATTACAGCAAACCACTCAACAATTATCGACCGCCCTGGCCAGCACCCAGGTGCGGGGTCAGTGGGGAGAACGCATGGCTGAAGACGTACTTCGCCTGGCCGGATTCGTTGAAGGGATTAATTATCAGAAGCAAAAGACGATGGAAACGAGCAGTGAGCGGCCTGACTACACTTTTTTTCTGCCGCAGAACCTGAAAGTCAATATGGACGTAAAATTCCCGCTGAATAATTATATGCGTTACCTGGAATCTTCGGACGACATTTCCCGGGACAGCAATAAGAAGCAATTTTTCCGGGACGTCAGGAAACATATTACGGATATTACCAAACGGAACTATATTAATCCGGAAGAACAAACGGTTGATTACGTCATTGTTTTTATTCCAAACGAGCAGGTCTACGGGTTTATTCATGAAAACGACCGGACCGTATTGGATGAGGCGCTCAAAAACAAGGTAATTCTATGTTCCCCGTTGACCCTTTATGCTATTCTGGCGGTCATTCGGCAGGCGGTCGATAATTTTCATCTGGAGCAAAGCGCCAATAAAATACTGGCGTTGATGGGAACTTTCAAAAAACAATGGTCGCTGTTCGTCGAATCCATGGATAAGATGGGCGAAAAGATCGAGGCGGCTCAGCAGGAATTCAACAAGCTCAGTTCCACCCGTCGCAAACAGTTGGAGCGGCCACTGCAAAAGATAGAGGAACTCCGCGAGCAGAAAGGACTGCCGATGGAGACTTTAAAACCGGAATCCAAAGCGCCGGAAAAAAAGGAACAAAAACCGAAAGGAATTTTATGACAAAAGGAGAATATGTTTCGATTATAATGATCGCCTTAATCATGTTGTTAGTTGTTTCCGGAAGTTGGGCGCAGGACCGGACTCAAAAGGCCGCCTGGTCAAAGGCCAATTCGCATTTCAAGAAAGAAGCGGCTTCCGGGCAGGAACGAAAGCGGGAAGCGGCCATTAAAGAGCTGGGACGGGCGATGTATCCGGCCGTGGAGAAAAAAGCGGTCACGATGGTCACCAATCTACTCGCGAAAGAAATAAAGCGGGGCCTGAAAAAAGAATTAACGATTAAATTCTCGATTTTACAAGCCTGTGTGGGTGTTCTCAAATCGATCACCGAACCTGCCGCGGTTGACGAACTTATAAAAATAATTAACCGGAAGAAAACGTTCGGCCGTTTTAAGTTCTTTTTGGTCCAGGGGCTGGCCGGTATCAATCAGGAATCCGTCATCGCGAAACTGATCGAACTTGTTGCCGATAAGGACGCGATCATCCAGATCGCCGCCATCGACGCGCTGACCGAATTAAAAGCCCCGGGAGCCATGGAGCGTCTGGGAAAGCTGCTGGCCGAAGATCTGACCTGGGAGGTCAAGATTTCCGCGATCGAGTATTTCAAAAAACTGAAAAGCCAGAAAGCAATCGAGCCTTTAATTAAGGCCTTGTTGGGAAAAGGATTGGAAGGCCGGGCTCGATCGGAAGTGGTCGAAGTGTTAAAATTATTGACCGGGGTGGACAATGGATTTTCCGGATCGGCCTGGTCGGAATGGTGGAGCAAAAAGCAAAAAGGAGAAAAAGTAAATCCGGCCAAAGGCGGTTCCGACGTGACGACCGCCGTTTATTACGGAGTCAAAGTCACTTCCACCAGGATAGTCTTCATCATGGATACTTCCGGCAGTATGGGCTGGAACGGTTTCTGGCGGGAAAAGATCAAAGGAGTCCAAACCGGGAAAAATCAACTCAAGCCGATTATGACCGGTAAAGACGGCAAACCGGCCAGCAAAAAAGTTATCGCCCAAATAGAAGCAACAAAAAGAGAGATCGACAAAAGGAAAGTTAAGACCAGGATGGACGCGGCTAAAAGGGAGTTGGTTAATACCATCTACCGGCTTGATCCGAGCGTTACGTTCACCATAATCTTCTACTCGAACGGTCCGAGGATCTGGAAAAAGACCTTGGTGCCGGCCACCGCCCGGAACAAACAGGAAGCCATTGAAGCCATTGAAAGCGAGAAGCCGGTTGGAGCGACCAGCACTTATGACGCTCTGGAATTAGCTTACCAGCTGGGGGAGAAAAAGAAAGGCAAGAAAAAAGTAATCCAGGTAAACAAGAAAGGTGATTATATCAAGGAATTAGGTGGCGCGGACACTATTTTCCTGCTGAGTGACGGGGTGCCGACCTTCGGCAAGATCATTAAGCGACCGGAGATCCTCACCGAAATAAGAAAGATCCATCAAATCAGAAAGATCAAGATCAATACCATTGCCCTGGGCGGCCCGAATGACTCCAGTATTCCGGCCGAGGTGCCGGCCAACCAGCGACTGCCCGACTTGAAGTTTTTGCGGGAATTAGCGAATATCACCGGCGGGGCTTGTGTCGATCGGACGAGACCCTGAAGAATTTGGACAACAGGATTAAACGGATTAATCGGATTCAAATATGGCCTATTAGCCCTTTACTTATTCTGACGAACGCCGTGAATCAAAGAACTATCAACCGTTGACCTCGCTAACCTCCCAATGTTTATCCACCCATAATCCGATTATTTCGATATCAGGCTAACGTTTTTTGAGCAGGGCGATAGAATCATTCAGATGCAAAAGCTGGATATCTTTATTAGTCGGGTTACCGGCTCAATCGTAATGGCCGGCCACCGCAATACCTTTTGAATTATGTTTCTTGATAGATATACTAACATGATTTAAGATCATCTCCACAGCCTTCGGCTTGGTCCCTTCAGCCAGAATAAGGTCCGGACCAGCGGCTGTGATCACATCCACGTTTTCCGCGTTGAACCGCTTTTTCAGGTAATTGATCACCGGTAATTGGACCCGGCCATCCATACAGTTAATTGCCGTGCAAAATTTCATAATATCTTCCTTTTTTCACCACCCTCATTTGCCTCTCCACTACTGTGATCGCTTATTTTTTCCTCCCGGTATACTTTTTATTCAATGACCGGATCTCTTTTCGTAATTCTTCGTCCAGCGACTGCAGTTCAACGCAAAAAATAATGACATTCCATTTGCCGGGATGAGAATACGACCTCGATCTTTTTTTCAGAAACACTTTTCCGTCCTTGACGCCTAAATATTCATAATAATACATCGTCTCATCTATTTTGCTATATTCGTACCTCTTTTTAAACTCTTTAGGCGATATATGCCTGATGTTCCAGCAACCGGAAAAGACGTTCAGGGTAACGATAACTATGATCAGCAGTATTTTTTTCATGCCGCTCCTTTTTGTTTTCCGGTTATTTTTCTATTTATAGTCTAATATCAACTATTCTCACTGTCAAGGGATTCTTGACGATGATAGGGGATTTCATTATAATAAGCCATGACTTAGGTAAGGGTAAAGGCTATGAGGCCAGTTTGGTGAATAGGTAGAGGTAAAGTGAACCAAACCCATGACATAACCCTTTAACCAAACAGGCATCTTTACCCTAACCCAACCCCTTAAACCATTAATTTATTATGCTCACTTTAAAATACGGTCTATACCATCCTGATCTGGAGAATAGCTTTGTTGAAACGCTGTCCACGCTGAAAAAGAAGGATCCCTGGACACCTTTACTTGTCATTGCACCTTCAAGTTGGATTCTGACCCACCTGAAAGAACTGCTAACTTTGGAACACAATATAAGCTTACTTAATGTTACCTTCCTTAACTTCCACCAGTTGAACCGCCGGATCATTGAGGAATCAGATTCGACCGACCAAATAACCATCGAAGGCAAAGAGTTCTACGAATACCTGCTGAAATTTCTGCTGGAGAAACAGTTTTCCACCAGCCCGGCCCTGGGTAAACTTCTACATATGCCGGGACTGACCAGCTCGCTTTACCAATGTCTTTTAGATATCAAAGACGCCGGCATCGACCCGAAACAGGCGATTGAGGCGATCGACGAGAGATTCGTTAGCCGCGAAGACGTGGTTAAACTGAAAGAAGTCTTTAAACTCTACTATTTCTACGAAGAGTTGTTAAAAAAGCTAAAAATCAGGGACCGGTCGGACCTGATCCGTTTGGCCGGCGAATTAACCCTGAAATCAGCATTCCTGAAACGATTCAAACATATCCTGGCCTATGGATTCTATGATCTGACCGGCCTCCAAACCGATTGGTTCCAGTCTATTTTCCAAAAATATCCAACTACTTATTTTATGCCCTATATCAAAGATCATACGTCTTTCCATTTCGCCGAAGACTTTTTTAAAAGCGTTGTTTTAGGCCAATCTCAAAAAAGCGAGAATCTTTCAAGTCACCGATTACCGATCACCGGTCACCGATCACTTTACCTGGAAACCATAAGTGCTTCCGGAATACGCGACGAAATCTGGGCAGTGGCCAAAGAAATCCTGCGTTTGACCGAAGAAAAGGGTTACGGATTTGACGAGATCGGCGTGGTCGTTCGCAGCATGGATACATATTTAGAGGTGATCGACCACGTTTTCAGTCAGCACCGGATACCTTACGTTTCCAGCGGGGGAGAGGTGATCTCGAAATATCCGCTGGTCAAGACCATCCAGCAGTTCTGCTCCCTGATCCCGCAGAATTTTTATCGCAATCTGGTTATTGATTGCCTGGCATCACCGTATTTTAATGTAGCTGCGGGGCTTGCACCCGCCCGATTAGAGTTGGCGACCACAAGGGTCGCAGCTACACATTCAGCTGGCAATACCAACGCCGGATCGGCCGACCCGGTTTTGTGGGACCTGCTGAGCCGAAAATTGGGTATTACCCAGGGATTATCCGAATGGCTGGCTAAATTAAAACCTACTGAAAAAGAGGGGTTTTCGTTTAGCCCGAAAGAAGAGCAAGAGCGCGGCTTGACTATTTCCGGCGAACAGGTATCGATCCTGGTCAATATCCTAACGGAACTGAAAAGCGATACCGAAAAACTTCCGAAACAGAACAGTTGGAAGAATTACGTGACTATCTTCCAGAAACTACTGGAAAAATATATCACTATTCCTGAAACAGACATTGAAGACCAGGCTCTTTTCCAGCAAGTACTCGAGGTTTTGCACTCATGTACGCAGTTCGACCAAGTTAATGATAAAATCACCCAAACTGAATTTCTGGAAACGTTTTTGACTCACCTTAGCCGGGCAAAGAGAGAGCTGGGCCAAAGGAATATTCGTGGCGTAAAAGTATTAGACGTCATGGCTGCCCGGGGCGTTGCTTTCCGCGGTTCATTCCTGCTGGGCCTGAATGAAAAGATATTTCCCCGTTACATTAAAGAAGAACCGTTTATCCGGGACAGCGCCCGACGAAAAATCTCCGCCACGCTGGGTAACCGACTATCCGAAAAGCTTAAGGGATTCGAAGAGGAAAAACTGCTGTTCTATCTGATGATCAAGTCAGCCCGGGAAAGATTGTATTGCCTTTACCAGCGATCCGACGAAAAGGGCCGGGTCCAGGTGCCATCCATCTACTTGCGTGACTTACCGGAACTGTCAGGCCAAAAGAAAATAACGCACCGGGCCATCCCGCGCGGGCTGGCGAAAAAACTGAATGATGTTCCGACCAGAGCATTGACCCCGAAAGAAGCAGCCATTGATCTGCAATTAAATAAAGGTGATACGTTATCGTGTCTCGAAGCCCTGGACGCGGATACCGATGTTTTTCATCACCTTGATCAGGTCTTAGCGACCATCGAGCAAACTCGGCCGAACCTGACCGAATTTGACGGCCTGACCGGCAATCTTTCCATTTGGTGGCAGAAAAAATCCGCCCGTGGTTTTTCGCCTACCTCCCTGGAAACATTCGCCCAGTGTCCATTCCGGTTCCTGATGACCAAAGTAATGGGGATTGAATCGCTGGAAGAACCGGAAGAGGTGACCGAGATCGAGGCGTCAGATCTGGGTAAAGTCTACCACAAAATACTGGAGAAGTTTTATCAGTCCTTAAAAGGCAAAGATTATTTCAACAAGGGCACTCCAAATATTAAACCGCTGCTTATTTTAGAAAAGATTGCCCGGGAAGTACTCGCTGATTACGAGAAAAATAATCCGACCGGATATCCTTTGGTCTGGTTAGTCCAGAAAAATGAAATACTGGAAAACCTGAATGAATTCGTCAGCGAAGACCTGAAGCAGATACAGTCAACGCGGTTTTTGCCCTGGGATTTCGAAGTTGACGCGTCGGCTGAATTGGGTGATTTGGCACCGCCTGAATTAAAATCTTTACGCTTTTTTGGACTGGCCGACCGGATCGATATTAAACAGGACGCCAAGGTGTTGAAATTCCGGGTGATCGATTATAAGTCAGGTAAAAGAAAAGTTACCGGTAATATGGCAACGGCGGCGGTGCGGGGCGAAAAACTGCAGTTACCGATCTATTTGCTTCTGGCCCGAAACCATATCATGAACAAGGTCAAAACCAGAGATCAGATCCTGGCTGATAAGTCATCCTTTGCCTATATAACGCAGGGATTGGAAAAGGGCCGGCCGGTGACACGCGATCTGCCGGGCGATTTCTGGAAAACCGACGGCCGGAAACTGTGCGGGACCCTGGAAATATTCATGGATTACATCAAAGAGGGTGTCTTTTTTATTACACCGAAATTAGGGAAGGGCCAAGTTTGCGAATGGTGCAAGTTATTTACTCTGTGTCGAAAGGCTCACACTCCCACACGTTACCGAACTGAGCACTCTAAAGAGGCACAGAAGTACTATAAAATTCGTGAAATACAGAGCAAGAAAAAAGCAAAACCGCAGAAGAAAAATTAATCTAATGAAATTAATTGATGCCGATATCAGACACCAGGCAGTTTCGGAACACGATCGTAATCTGATCGTAACGGCCGGGGCGGGAACAGGGAAAACGACCTTACTGGTCGACCGGGTACTCCACCTGCTTTTAGGACGCGGGTGCTCGATCCGGGAAGTGATCGCGTTGACCTTTACCGAAAAAGCGGCTAACGAAATGAAAGTTCGGGTTCGAGAGAAATTGGAAGAGATCATTAAGGCCCTGACCCAAAAAGGAAAGGTTCCGGAAGCTTTAACGGACAAAATAGATCAAATCAAGGATTGCCATAATGTCACCGCCGAACAGATCGGCCATTACGCCCGGCAATCATTAGATTATATCGATCAGGCCATGATCGGTACGATCCACAGCTTCGCCGCTCATTTATTACGGCTTTATCCGATCGAATCAGGGGTTGACCCGGGATTTAAGGTGGACGAAGGCCAGTATTTTAAAGACTTATTTGATCAGGAATGGTCGAATTGGCTGGGGAAAGAACTGGTCATCGGGACACCGAACGAAAAGAAGTGGCTGACGGTTCTGGAGCAGGTCGACCTGAATTCACTGGAAAAACTGGCCCGGGCATTGGCTGATTTTACTTTATCTTTGGAAGAACTTCGGAAAAGTCTAACTCAAACGGATTATTCGCGCCAATTAAAACAGTGGTTGAAACCATTAGCGGCGCAAATGAAAGCGTTAGCCGCGCAGTGTACCAAGCCAAATAATAATCTCCAGACCCAATTGAATGAGACCAGTATTTTTTTTAATGGCATTATTAACAGCGGCCTGAAAATCATCCAGGATAAAACAGAAGAAGACCTGTCAGTTCTTAAGGGAGTTGTCAGCAGCGCCAAGCAGGGGTGGGCAGAAGCGGATGTTAAAAAAGCCCGGGATCTGGTCAAAGAAAGTCGGACGATCATCAAAGGTTTGCTCAAGGTCGACCATCAGTTACTAAGAACTATCGTTGACCTTTTGTTGCCTTTCGCCCGGCACTTTCGGGAAACGTTTCTCAAAGCGGGCTATCTTTCGTTTGAAGGATTACTGGCTTTGACCCGCGATCTCTTACGGAATTATCCGGGTGTCCGGGCAAGTATTAAAAAAGATTTCAAGGCCGTACTGGTGGATGAGTTCCAGGATACCAGCCCGATCCAGTACGAGATCATTCTTTTTCTGGCGGAAGCAAAAGGCCAGCAAGTCAAAGAACCAAAGGACGTAAAGCTGGAAAAAGGGAAACTTTTCATTGTCGGCGATCCGAAACAGTCTATTTACGCCTTTCGTCGAGCGGATATCGAGGCCTTTGACTGGGTCCGGGAGATCATCACGAAACAGCAAGGCGCAGAACTACCGTTGCAGGCGAACTTTCGGAGCCATCAGGGGATCCTGGAACCAATCAATAACATTTTCGAGCAGTTGATCATAAAGAACGAAAGATTACAACCGGCCTACATCCCGATCATTCCGCAACGACCGGCGAAATTACCGGCCCAGAAGATCGAGACGATCCTGATCACGACATCATCCGAAGGGCGTCTCAAAGCCGATGATGCCCGGGACGGTGAAGCGGAAGCGATCAGCCAGTGGTTGGTTCAGGCGGCGGGTAGTGAAGAGATACTGGACCCGGCCGGTCAACGCAAAAAGATCGAGTATCTGGACGTAGCCATCCTTTTTCGCGGGTTGACCCAGATTCAACCATACCTCGAAGCTTTCCGACGTCATCAGATACCGTACGTAGTCGAAGGCGAAAAGTATTTTTACTCCAACCAGGAAATACTGGATTTCTTTAATTTACTCCGGGTGATCGAG
>DAOWBV010000007.1 GCA_030633885.1 Planctomycetota bacterium | reverse complement strand
GGCGGGCAGGCTGGTGATTAATTCGCGGGTGGTTTTCAGTTCGGCCTGAGTTTCTTTCTTTTCCTGAATTTCCCGGGCGAGGGTGTTATCCAAACGAACCAGCTCCGCTTTTAAAGAGTTGATTTTTGTCAAAGATTCTTTTGTTTGGACCCGGTAGAGATTTTTTCCGGCTGTTTCTTTTTCCAGTGATTCCCGCATGGCTTTTATTTCAGCGGTCAGGGATTGATCGTTCTGACGTAACACAGCCGTATTTTTACGGTGGTCTGTTTCTATCTGGATGAGCTGGTGCTCCAGATTGCTGATCGACCGTTGGGCATCTTTGATCTTATCCAGGTAATTGCTGTTCAGGTCTCGTTCTTTTCGGAGAGCATCCTGAATCAGGGCCGTGTTGTTGCTCAGGTTAGTATTTTGTCGGGCGAGGTTAATGTTATCCCGGTTAATTTGTGAAATTTTTCTGGCCAATTCTTTTGACTGGTTCAAGGAAGCCGTTTTTTCGATGGACTGTTTGGTTAGCTCTTCTTCCAGCCCGACTCTGAGTTTGTTTTCTCCGGTCAGTCGACCCCTTAAAGTGATTAGCTCGCTGACCCGGTCGGCTTTTTCGGAAGCCAGTTCCTGGACCTGTTGCTCGTAGATGTTTTTCTGGATTTGTTCGATTTCGAAATCATTTTTCAACTGAGAGAATCGGCTGTCTAAAGCAGTGATTTTACGGGAAGCTTCTTTTAGTTGGGTAAGGTAAGTGGTTTTGGCTTCGATTTCTTCCTTGAGCCGGTTTTCCAGCGAAGTTGCTTTGCTTTTCAGGATTATATTCTGCCCTTTAGCTTCAGCGCTTTCGCCGCTCAGGGTATTAAACTTAGCGTTAAGTTTATTGGCCACCTTATCTAACTGCTGACGATAATTATTTTTTTCGTTAGTTTCGGTGGTCAGTTCGGTTTTCAGATTAGTTAGTTTCTTTTCCAGATCCGCGATTTTTTTCTGTAAAGAGTTTTTTTCCTGCGATAATTGCGCGATTTCACTTTTTGCTTCAGTCAGATTTTCATAGTTTTCGAAAAGATTGCCGATCTCCGGTGCCGGCGCGCTCTGACTGATCTGTTGAAGGGGGCGGCCTAACTTGAGCAGGTATTTGCGAGGCCCCTGTTTTAAAATCACCCGATTACGCTGGATATCCGTGATTTCCATGTGGCCGACCATATCGCCGACCCGCATGACTGTGTTATTAATAATTGCGGTTTGTTTGTTCGATTGATAAAGGATACCGGTTAAAGCCATTGGGGGAGGGGGTGTTGGTTTCGGGGTAACCGGTTTCGGCGGAGTCGTTTTGGGGGCAACCGGTTCCGGTGGGTTTGGTTTCGGTCTGAATCCGGGAGGTTGGAATGGATCCTGGCCCCAGTCCTGTTTTCTTTCGATGTCAGGCGGTTTGGGCCAGGGCGCGGGATTGATCCGCGGTCGTTTTTGGTCCGGTACCACGGCGTATTTCGTCTGTTGTTTCTGATTGGGCTGATCCAGGACTTGTTCCGGTCCATATTCACCCATGATCATGAAAGCCATCAAGCTGACGAAACTGATAGCATCGAAAACGGGGCCCTTCGAAAATAGCATGATTAGTTTTCTTTTCCTAACAATGAATAGGTAATAATATTCAGGTTTAAATTTAAAGTCATTTCTGGAGACGGCATGGCGGCTTTCTTTGTTTCATCCGCGGCCTGTATCTGGAATTTACTCACGGATACCAACCATTCTAATTTATTTAATTTATCAAAAAAGCGAGCCAGTGATTGGTAGGAGCCCTGCAGGTTCATTTCTATCGGTAAAGTTTGGTAGATCTTATTGGAGCGGGCGGTTTGAGGCATAACCGAAATTATTTCCAGATTGACACTATCAGAGGCCGCTCTTAACTTATCCTGGATTTGAGGGATCTCCTTTGTTAGGGGAATTTTTTTTTCTAACCGCCGATTTTCCGGCTTGAGTATTTTTTCGAGTTGATCTCGGATCGGGTGGTATTCATGGGCTGCTTCCCGGGTGTGCTCTAATTTTTCCTCCACTTCCTGCAGGTCTGATTTCAAATCCATAATATGCCGTATTTTAGGTAAATAAATGAAATAGGATAAGGCGATCAGGACAAGCGAAATAATACCGACGTTAATCAATAATTTCTTTTCCGACGCCAGTTTAATCTCCATAATATTAATTATCGGCTATATTTAGGGAAATGTCAAGCGCTTTTTCGTGATGGCTATTTATTCGGTATCGGACAGTGATTTCAGGTGATCTTTGTCCAGCAAAGCAGTTATTTCAAATTTAAAGACGTCCGGTTGGGGACCCGCGGGCAGAGTGAATTTACGGTAAGATGAGTGCTCTATTTCTTTAAAATAGGGTGAATTTGATAGCTTGACGAAAAAATTAGTGACATCGCTTTGGGATAAAGCGTAGCCGGTTAATTCAATAATATAAGCGCCCGTTTTTGGTCGCTGGTAACAATTGAATTTACTCAGCCATAATCTATCCGGAATAATCAGATTCGTGAACTCCTGGAAGATATTTAACCAGGGGGTACGTTGATCATCTATTTTTTTCAGGGCATCGACCCGTTCTTTCATGGTGTCTCGTTCCTGGGCGACTTTTTTCAGTCCGGGTTTGGCCTGTTCGATATTTTCGATGCTTGTTTCGGTATTTGTGATCTGCCGGCGGTATGAACTCGCCCAGAAATCCAACCCGAAGTAACTCAAGGCGATCAGGGGGATCAGGATCGGGAGGGCGAGTCGCCAGATATGCTTTGAAGCGGTTTTTGTTTTTTCTTTCCGGGGTGTTTTTTTGCTGTCCATAGTGTCCATGGAATTGTTGGTACCACATTTTTTAATTATTGTCAACGAATAAAAACGGGAGTTGTTTTGTTTTTTGAGTTTTGAACCCTTTAATTCTATTCGGGTCGTGTTTCGGTCGAAAGGCAAAGTCGAATTGGCTCGCGATCCTGAGTCGAATCAGGGGCTTCCTGATCTTATCAAGTCCGTAAAAAAAGATTGACAATCTGTTGATGCCGGTGATACAATAATGATTGATTACTTGCTTGATTTTTGAACTAAAATTGCGAGGTGGTGAACCGTGGATAAACAAGTTGTTAGTCTGGAGTTGAAAATTGGACTTATTTTCATTGAGGGTGACTTGTTGGCTGTGGACGCGGACAAAATTGAAAGCGCTTTCGCGCAATTTTTTAAACGAGGTGTTTATAATTTCATTGTGGATTTATCAGAGTTGAACTTAATTACCAGCCGCATGGCCGGTATTTTTATCAGGTATCGCGGTCCGATACTGGAACATAACGGAGTCATTGTTTTTACCAGTCCCATTCCGAAAGTAAAAGAAATATTTAAGCTCTTAGGGCTGTCAAAAGTTTTTACGATAACTGAAAATCCAAAAGACGCACTGGCGATTGTTTACAAGCAAGCAATTGAGAGGTGAGATAGCAAACGTTCCCTGTCCGGCTGACGACTTTTTTCTAAACGGCTGTCAAATCAAGCTGAAAATTCTCAATCACGCCGATTAACAACTCTACATTCCGGGTGGAATACATTCAATTATTAATGGGGCGTCAAACAGGGTGGCCGGGGGCGGACGACAAAAAAAAGCGGCCGGATAAATCCAGTCCGCCTTTTGGTAATCAATTAAGTGTTAATTGCGGATCGTATCTTTTGCTCTTAGCGTTGGTGACAAAGATGTCATCACCTTCAGGCGCGTCAAAATCGTCCACGCCAGCGCCGGTAATGTTATCATTGTTGTCCGGACCATAGCTCCAGGCAACGTAAGTCGGCGTTGTGGTGTCCATGTCGTAACTAATCTTGTTGGTGGTTCCGTTGAAAGTATCAAGCGGAATAGAGTTGATCAGTCTTTTCTGGTCGCTCGGCGGGTTGAGCAGTTCGTTGTTGGCATCGCTGGTCCAGTTAACGGCGCTGGGATATTCATTATTCTGGTTGTAATAAATATCAATCGCCTTGCCCACGTTTTTCAGCGATTAGTAATATTAACTTGTTTTTCCCTGTAATTTATTCGTAATAATATCAAATATCTCTAACGGGTCAACGATTTAAAAGCATTTCCTTTGACATTTTCCGTGAAAATGGTTTAATTTTATAAAAATTCGTGTTTTAAATGGGATTTTAACGGATAAAATCTATGAGTCTTGAGAATATCAGAAATTTTTGTATCATCGCGCACATTGACCATGGGAAATCCACCCTGGCGGACCGGTTACTGGAGTTGACCGGGACTATTACCCAGCGGGAATTCAGGGAACAGTTCCTGGATGATAACGAGATCGAACGTGAACGGGGTATTACCATCAAGGCCAAGGCGGTGGTCCTTAAATATCAGTATCAGGGTCAGTCATACATGCTTAACTTGATCGATACACCGGGACACGTGGATTTCAGTTATGAAGTCTTGCGCAGCCTTAAGGCTTGCGATGGAGTCTTGCTTTTAGTTGACGCGACTCAGGGGGTCCAGGCCCAGACGGTGGCCAATGCTTTGTTAGCGGAAGAGTCCAAACTCAAGGTTATTCCGATTGTTAATAAAATTGATTTGCCGACCGCTCGCCCGGTTGAGGTTATGGCGGAAATGGAGAATACTTTGGCCATCGATCCCGAGGAAGTGATCGAAGTCAGCGCGAAAAGCGGCCTTAACGCGGATAAGGTTCTGGAGGCCATCGTGAAACATATTCCGCCGCCGGAAGGTGATCCGGAGCAGCCACTGCAAGGGTTGATCTTTGATTCAGTTTATAATGACTATCGCGGAGTGATAATTTACCTGCGCGTGGTTAACGGATCCCTTAAACGGGATGACGAAGTCGTGATGATGAATACCAAGCGGGTTTTTAAAGTGGAAGAGGTCGGTAAATTTAATCCCCGTATGTTTTCGACAAAAAAATTAGAGGCCGGCGAGGTCGGTTATGTCGTTGGCGGGATTAAAAACATTCGGGATATTAAGATCGGTGATACCCTTACCCTGGCTGATCGTCCGACTAAAAAAGCCTTACCCGGTTACCATGAACCTTTGCCCATGGTTTATTGCGGATTTTACCCGACTCGGGACACGGATTTCAAAGAAGTTAAAAAGTCTATCGAGCGTTTGAGCTTGAACGATTCTTCTTTTTCTTTCGAACCGGAGAATTCCGAAGCTTTGGGTTTTGGTTTCCGGTGCGGATTTTTGGGATTGCTTCATATGGAGATCGTGCAGGAACGGTTGGAGCGAGAAGAAGAAGTTTCAGTTATTCAAACCGCCCCGACCGTTACCTATGAGGTGTTAATAAAAGAACCTAGTGGCATGAAGACTATCCGGATCGATAACCCGGCAAAATTACCGGATGAGGCGAAGATCGTCGAGTTTCGAGAACCGGTTGTCCGGTTAAGTTTGATCATGCGGGCGGAATCTATCGGACCGATCATGCAGTTATGCACTAATCGCCGGGGTATTTTCATCCGGACCGAATACCTCAGTCCCCAGCGGGTAATCCTGACGTATGATATGCCGCTGGCCGAGATCATATATGATTTTTATGATAAGTTGAAGTCCGTTACCCGGGGTTACGGGACCATGGATTATGCTTTGATGGGATACCGGGCCAGTGATCTGGTGAAATTGCGTATCCTGGTGGGTGGCGTGGAAGTCGATGCTTTTTCGACGATCAGCCATCGTGATGGAGCGGAGTCGAAAGGGCGAGAAATTATTAAAGTATTGCGTAAAGAGATACCGCGTCATCTTTTTCAGGTTGCGCTTCAGGCCAGCATTGGGAAGAGAATCGTTGCCAGGGAAAGTATTAAGGCCCTGGCCAAAAATGTTACCGGGAAATGCTATGGCGGGGACATTACCCGAAAACGAAAACTCTGGGACAAGCAAAAAGAGGGCAAAAAGAAGATGAAGAATATCGGACGGGTGGAAATACCCCAGGAGGCCTTCCTGGCGGTGCTGGGCCGGAGGGAATAACCTGCCAGGTGTTTAGCGTAACACTAATCAGCTAAAGATGTTACGTCCCCAGGCTTAGGTCACTTTAGGCCTGGACGCTGTCCAAGACAGTTCAAAAAGTCGAAAATTATTGACAAGCCCCGGCTAATTTATATAATTAGGTTGCTTAATACAGCGGTTATTGTTAAGCATTTCTTTCCGCGTAAATCAACAGTTTCATTATCTTAATTTTTTAGGAGTTGATCATGACCGGAAAAAAAGTTGCCATTCTCGGCGTGGGGTATACGCTTCCCCGCGTTGCCACCCCTGAGCTTTCCTATCGCGAATTAACTTATGAAGCGGCTCGACGGGCTTATGATGAGGCCGGAGTTCACCCCAAGGATATTCAGAGTTTTACCTGTTGCTCTGAGGATTTTAATGAGGGGACCAGTATTTTTGATGAATACGTGCCCGATCAATTAGGCGCGCCTTTGAAGTCAGTTCATACTATTACCGGTGATGGGTTGCATGGAGTGATTGCCGCTTATATGCAGATCCTGACCGGTTTGTTTGATATCGCCGTGGTCGAGGTTCATTCCAAAGCTTCCAACATCGTTAACCATGAAGAAGTTTTAACTTTTGCGCTGGATCCTATTTTTAACCGGGCTTTTAAGGTGACCCCGCATTTTGTGGCCGGAATGGAGATGAATCATTACCTGAACGTGAGCGGTAACACGATTGAGCAATGCGCGGCCGTGGTAACCAAGAACCGCACGAATGCTATCTATACTCCGCTGGGTGTTTACGGCATGAGAATAACCCGGGACGAAGTGCTCAATTCGGAAAAAATAGCGGCGCCGCTGACCGCTTTGCAGATGAGTCAATACTCAGATGGGGCGGTGGTTCTGGTTTTAGTTTCTGAAGAAAAATTAAAAAAATTGAATCCGAGGGCGAAGCCGGTTTGGATCAAAGGTGTCGGTTGGAATTCTGAAACGTCGTGGTTGGAGAACCATAATTGGAGCGAAGCGATTTACACTAAATTAGCCGCTCAGCGGGCTTATAAAATGGCCGGTATAAAAAAACCGGCAAAAGAGATAGACTTTTTTGAAATAGATGATACTTACGCTTATAAAGAATTACAACACTTGGAATCGCTGGGACTATGTAAAAAAGGTGAAGCCGGTGAGTTAACAGAAAAAGGAGTTACCGGTCCTGATGGATCAATGCCGGTGAACCTTTCCGGCGGCAGTCTTGGTATTGGTAACATGTTGGAGGCCAATGGGTTATACAAAACAGTCGCTTCGATTATTCAGCTCCGGCAAGAGGCCGGTCGCAGTCAGAAAGCAAATGTTAAAACCGCGCTCGTCCATTCCTGGCGGGGAATTCCGACGACGAGTGGCGCGGTAGTTATTCTTAATAAATAATTATAGGGGTTATTATGAGTATGCGAAAAGTTGCGGTGGTCGGCGCGGGCATGACCAAATTTGTGCGGCGGGCTTTGGAGACACCGAAAGAATTAGCCGCGGAAGCTACCCGCATGGCCCTTGATTCTTGCGAGTTGACTCTGGATGATATTGATTGTGTGGTGCATGGTACGGCCCCGGATGCTTTTGATGGTGTTCATATGAAGGGTGAGTATCTGATTGATGGCAGCGGGGGATACCAGAAACCTTATATGCGTTCTTATGTCGGCGGTGGGACCGGTGTTTTTACCCCGATTCAAGGTTGGTATCACATCGCTTCCGGTTTAGCCGATACCTGCTTAGTCGTTTGCGAAGAAAAAATGTCCAGTGTTCAGCCGCATCCTCAAGCGGCTTTTCTAACTATTTTTGATCATACGACCGAGCGTCCGCTGGGGCCGAATTTGCTCTGGATTTTCGCGCTGGAAATGAACCGTTATATGAGTATTCATGGGATTACGCTGGAAGAGATCGCGGCGGTCGCGATCAAAAACAAGAAAAACGCTTTAGACCATCCCGCTTCACAGTTAGGATCGAACCTGACGGTTAAGGATATTCTAAATTCGGAAGTGCTGGCCTGGCCGGTGCACCGGTTAATGGTCAGTCCGGTGAGTGACGGGGCGGTGACTCTGGTTTTAGCGTCTGAAGAGAAGGCCAAAAAGATCACTAAAAAACCGGTTTGGATCGAGGGTGTCGGTTGGAGTTTAGACTCGGCTTATTGGACCAACCGGGATTTATATTTTCCGCGTTATGTCGAGCAGGCGGCCCGGATGGCCTATAACATGGCCGGGATAAAGGAACCTCGCCAGGAAATAAACATTGCCGAACCGTATGATCCATTTGCGTATAAAGAATTGCATCATCTTGAAGGGTTATTGCTTTGCAAAAAGGGCGAAGCCGCGAAATTTACGGCCAGCGGGGCCACTCAGCGGGATGGTGATTTGCCGGTTTGTCCTTCCGGTGGCTTACTGGGTGTGGGTAATCCCATTGCGGCGGCCGGGTTAATGAAAGTGGCCGAGCTTTTTTGGCAATTACGTCAGGAAGCGGGTGGTCGTCAGGTACCGGGTAATCCTAAAAAAGGCGTGGCTCAAGCCTGGGGCGATTTGATGCAGGTCGGTACCGTGGTAGTTTTAGGCGTCTAAAAATATTTCCGGCGATCAGCCGATAGTTTTAAATATTAAAATTTTGAGGAGGTAGGTATTAGCATGGGACAAACAAATCAAGTTGATCCGGAATTACTTTTCAAGCAGGAAGATCTTTCTTTGGAAGATATCGTGCAGCTTAAAAGCGATGTTTATGCTTCGGTAAAAACCAGACGAAAGTTTGAAAAAGAGCTGGCTTCTTTTTATGAGACGAAAGCCGGGAAGTTGTCCAGTACTTCAAAGGCCCAGGCTCGGAAGGGGGTAGCTTGCTGGCTTATTAATAAATTACCGCAGGCAACCGAATTGTTGGAAAAAGCTCGGACCAGCAAAGAAACTGATTACTTTTTGGCTTTGTGTTATCTGGGCAGTAACCGGCCGCTCCAGGCACACGATCTATTTAAGAAATGGTATCAAGATGACCCTGATTCTTTATTGCTGACCATGTCGTATGTTGACGCTAAGATTAAAACGGACCAGATTGAGGAGGCGTTTGAACTTCTGAAGAAAATAAAGGCCCGGAAGAATTTCCGCCACAATGCGGATATTTATTTTTATACCGGCCTGTGTTTGGAATATTTCGGTCGATACAAGGAAGCCGAAACGGAATACCAGAATGCGTTGCGGGTTAACTCGAAACATCAACCGACCCTCTTCCGGATGGCCTGGAATGCTGATCTTAGCGGGTACGAGGAAGAAGCTTTAGAGTTATATCAGACTCTTATGAAACTCAAGCCCACTAATATTAATACGGCGATCAATCTTGGTTTAATGTACGAAGATAAAGGGGAATATGATAAAGCGATTAAGTGTTATGAGCGTGTTTTAGAATATTATCCGACGCATCCCCGGGGTTTGCTTTACCTGAAGGATTCTCAGGCCGCCCAGACAATGTATTATGATGAGCAGTTAAAGAGAAGGGAACAGCGTTTGGCCCAGATCCTGAGTATCCCTATTTCCGACTTTCAGCTTTCAGTCCGGAGCCGGGCCTGTTTGGAGAAATTAGGAGTTCGGTCACTGGGTGATATGACCAAGTGGACTGAGCCGGGTCTTTTGAAAACTGAAAATTTCGGGATGACTTCGCTGGCCGAGATCAAGGAACTGTTAGCCCGTCATGGTTTGACTCTGTCTCAGGAGGAATTCACTTTACCTGAATCAACCCAGCCAGCGGTTTCTTCCACCCAGTCAACAACGGATTTGCTGAACAAACCGCTTTCCGAGTTTGAGTGGTCAGCTCGAACCAAAGGATGTATGGCTCGAATGAAACTGTACATCGTCGGCGATTTGACTAAGCATACCGAAGCGGAGCTGCTGGCGGTTCAAAATTTCGGTCAGACATCGTTGACGGAGGTCAAGCAAAGACTAAATCTTTTGGGACTAGTTTTAAAATTACCCGAATAAAATCATGCCTTATTACTTGGCGATAATCTTTATTGTTGCTTTTGGTTTGGTGATTGGTAGTTTTTTGAATGTTTGTATCTATCGTTTGCCGCGTGAAGGTTTGTCCATTGTCCAGCCACGTTCACTTTGTCCTCGGTGCCGCCAGGCAATTTCCTGGTATGATAACATTCCTTTGTTTAGTTTTTTGCTTTTAAGGGGACGTTGCCGGGTTTGTCAAACCGCTATTTCCTGGCGCTATCCTCTGGTGGAACTAATCACCTCTTTTCTCTTGGTCACGGCGGCTTATATTATCTTTAACCGGTTTGATGGGGTGATCGAGACTCGGGCTATAGTCAGTTTTATTATTTACCTTTATTTGTTGAGCGCTTTGATTGTCGCTACCTTCATTGATTTTGCTTTTCGGATTATTCCCGATGAGATTACTTTATCCGGTATTGGGCTTGGCTTGGTCTTGAGCCTGATTTTTCCCTGGTGGCATGAACCGGCCGTGATCACGACGAATCTGCCTTGGCTAAACAGCGGAGTTTCGTCACTGGCCGGGTTGCTGGGCGGCGCGGGAGCTATTTACCTGGTTGGTTTGATCGGTAAATTAATATTCAAGAAAGAAGCCATGGGGTTTGGCGATGTGAAACTAATGGCTTTTCTGGGTGCTTTTTTGGGTTGGCCCCATATTCTTTTTGTTTTTCTCCTGGGTTGTATTTTCGGTTCATTTTTCGGTATAATTTCATGGCTGATCACCAAGGATCGGTATATTGCTTTCGGTCCTTTTCTGGCTTTAGGCGCCGTGGTCATAATGTTTTTCCGGAACGAAGTTTATTATTTTGTCTTTACTACCTATCCTGATCTGATGCGCGATATTTTGATGGTGCAATCTTGGCCGGATCTGATTTCGTCGTTTCGCTTTATTTAATTTGAAGTTTTCAAGACGATTTGTTACCATAAAATAATTAATTGTTTGTTAAAAGGCAAGGTGGGTAAAATGGCAATGAGCGAAATAACTGATCTTAGGAATATTGCTCTGGTCGGACACGGCGATGCCGGTAAAACCACTCTGGTCGAAACTATTTTGTTCAAAGCCAAGGCGACGACTCGCCTGGGAGAGATTGATGCCGGTAGTGCCATTTGCGATTCTGAGCCGGATGAGAAGGAACGGAAAAATTCAATTGACTCAGCTTTGGTTTTTTGTAACTGGAAAGACAAAACAGTTAATATTATTGATACGCCGGGATATCCTGATTTTACCGGCGAGGCCTTGGCTTGTTTGCCGGCGGTTGAAACCGCGCTGGTAACCATTAATGCTTCCGCGGGGATAATGGTCAATACTCGGAAAATGTGGGATGCGTTAGTTAAACAAAACATATCTCGATTGATCGTGATCAACAAGATGGACTTGCCTAATATCAAGTTGGCCGAATTATTGAAATCAATTCAGGATGCTTTCGGGCAGAATTGCTTGCCGGTGGTTTTTCCGGTGGGGGCGGGTGAGTCATTAAGCGGGGTGGTTAATTTGCTGGATACTCCGGTCGATAAGATCCCGGCGGAAATTCAGTCAGACGCGGCCCCCTGGAAGGAAAAATTCATTGAATCAGTCGTGGAAGTTGAGGATAAACTTTTAAATAAATACCTGGATGGGCAGAAGATTTCCGTTGAAGAGTTATCGGCCGCTTTAAGCAAGTCGATTTTAGAGAAAAAAGTTATTCCGATTTTTTGTGTTTCCTCCGCGAAGCAGATCGGGGTTGATGAGTTAATGGATTTTATTGTCCGTTATTGTCCTTCGCCGAAAGAAGTTGAGTTGATTAAAGGTGTCAATCCGTTAAGCGAAGAGAACCCTGAGGTTTCTCTGGAAAGGACACCGACGTCACCTTTCAGTGCTCAGGTGTTCAAAAGTATTACTGATCCATTTGTCGGTAAGATATCCTATTTGAAAATATTTTCCGGAACCCTGAAGCCGGACATTACAGTTTTGAATTCCCGTTTTAAAAGAGAACAAAAAATAGGTAAGTTGGTTAAGATGTTCGGAAAAGATCAGAAACCGGTCAAGCAGTCGATTTGTGGTGATATCGTTTGTTTGACGAAAGTCGATGACATTGTTGTGTCCGATACTCTTTGTTCGGAAGAGAATCCGGTTGAATATCCGAAGATTAAATTTCCTCAGCCGATGGTTTCTCTGGCCATTGAGCCGAAAAGTAAGGCGGATGAAAAACGACTTAGCAGTTCGCTGGCCAAGCTGGCTGATTCGGATCCGACCTTTAAGATTACCCGGGAGGCCCAGACACATGAATTGGTAGTTGTTGGGATGAGTAGTTTGCATCTGGACATTGTTCTGGCCCGATTAAAACGAAGATATGATGTTCAGGTCGTGACCAAGCAACCGAAGATTCCTTATAAAGAAACTATTTCTTCGAAGGCTGAAGGGCATCATAAGCATAAAAAGCAAACCGGGGGGCACGGTCAGTACGGTGAAGTTTATTTAAAGGTCGAACCTTTGCCTCATGGCGAGGGTTTTAAGTTTGAGAAGGAAATATTCGGTGGGTCGATTCCCAATCAATATATCCCGGCAGTGGAAAAAGGTGTCAAAGAGGTGATGAATAATGGTGTGATTGCCGGTTATCAGATGGTCGATGTTCAGGTAACGGTCTTTGACGGTTCTTACCATGACGTGGATTCCTCTGAGGCGTCTTTTAAGATCGCGGGCAGTAAAGCCTTTCAAAACGCGGTCAGTAACGCGAAAGCCGTCTTGCTCGAACCGATCGTGAATATTGAAGTTAGTGTCCCGGCAAAATTTCTGGGCAGTATTACGGGTGATTTGCCTTCTCGCCGCGGCCGGATTACCGGAATGGATAGTTTGGGTGATTATCAGGTGATCAAAGCGACGGTGCCGTTAGGTGAAGTTTCTAACTATTCCACGGAATTACGTTCGATCACCGCCGGTGAGGGTCACTATACCATTGAACTTTCTCATTACGACGTGGTGCCCCGTAAAGTCCAGGAAGAAATTGTCGCTAAAGCAAAAAAAGCTAAAGAGGAGGAGTAATATGGTTTCATTAGAAGAATTATTGGCTGCGCTGGTGAAAAAAGGCGGCTCCGATTTGCACATTACGGCCGGTTCTCCGCCGCGGATTCGGGTTGACGGAGAACTGGTATCGACGGAACACGATGTTTTTCAGCCGGCCGACACCCAAAAAATGATTTACAGTATTTTAGAGTCAAGTCAGATCGCGCGTTTCGAAAAAGAGTTGGAGTTGGATTTTTCATTCGGGATCGAAAGTCTGGGGAGATTTCGGACCAATGTTTTTATGCAAAGAGGGGCGGTCGGCGCCGTGATGCGGATGATTCCTTATGAGGTTAAATCTTTTGAGGAATTGGGCTTGCCGAAGAAGATTTGTATCAGTTTGTGTGATTCACAGAAAGGGTTAATCCTGGTTACCGGGTCTACCGGGAGTGGGAAGTCGACCACCATTGCGACGATGCTCGATTATTTGAATAGTACCATGTCCGGGCACATTATTACCGTGGAAGATCCGATCGAGTTTGTTCATCGGAATAAGAATTGTCTGATTAACCAACGTGAAGTCGGTTCGGATACGCATGGGTTTGGGAACGCTTTGAAAACTGTTTTACGGCAGGATCCGGACGTGGTTTTGATCGGGGAAATGCGTGACGCCGAAACGACCGAGGCCGCCCTGACGATTTCCGAGACCGGGCACTTAACTTTTGCTACCTTGCACACCAGTGATTGCGTGCAGACGATCAACCGGATTATTGATATTTTTCCGTCTCACCAACAGTCACAGATCAGGACCCAGTTATCTTTTACTCTCCAAGCCGTGTTTTCACAGCAGTTATTGCCCCGGGCGAATTCCAAGGGCCGGGTATTGGCTTGCGAGATTATGATCGCGAATTCAGCCATCCGGGCCTTGATCCGCGATAATAAGGCGCATCAAATTTATTCTTCCATTCAAACCGGGGCCAAGTTGGGTATGGCCACAATGAACCAGTGTTTAACGGATCTTTATCAAGAAGGTTTGATTACTTACGAGACCACTCTTGATTATGCCAGCGACCCGGAAGATTTACGACGAAGCTTGCAGAAAAAATAAGACTTTTTGATCAGAGCAACGCTTAATTTCCGGTAAAAAAGTCATAACCCATTGATAAAAATCATATTTGTGGTATAATTAAATTATGGTGAACATTGCTAAGCTTACAAAAAAGAGACTGGGTGAGTTGCTGATTGCCGAAGGTTTGATTCATAATGATCAAGTCCAGGAGGCCCTGGCGGAACAGCAAAAAAATGGTCTTTTGTTGGGGGAGGCGTTGATAAAACTCGGTTATGTGACCGAGTTGGATATTGCCGGCGCGCTTTCAACCCAGTTCGGGCTTCCCTATATTGACGCCTCACGCTATACGATTAGTATCGATCTTTTCAAAGCCATGCCGGTTGAATTCTGGGGCAAAAACCAGATCGTTCCTTTGGATAAGATCGGCGATATTATTACTTTTGCGGTGGCTGGACCGCTGAGCGAAACTGTTTTCAAAGATATCGAAAAGAAAATCGGTAAAAATATTCATTTGTTTGTCAGTACCGCTTCTCAGGTAAAATTGGCCGTTAAAAATTGCGTGGAACTAATCGAAGGGGCTAAGACAGAGTAATGAAATTGACTTTTGATAAAAGATTAGGCCGTATTTTGGTCAAAAGAAAGCTTTTGGCGTCATCCGATCTGGAAAAGAATATGTCTCAGTCGAAAAACGAGGGGATTTCTTTGACGGATTGTTTGATTGCTCACGATGTTGTTCCGGAAGCCGATATTATTGCCTCGCTGTCGGCGGAATCGAAATTGCCGCCGGTCGATCTGGATAAGGTTAGCCCGGAGGAAAAGGTAGTGCGTGTTTTCAGTGAAGACCAGGCCCGGAAGTACAAGGCGTTGCCCCTTTTTAAGATTAATAATGTTATGACGATGGTTATTGCCAATCCTTTTGATATTGTGATCCTGGATGATCTGCGCCGGCTGACCAGCTGTGAAATCAGAAGGGTGGTCAGTACGGAAAAGAAAATATTGGATGCTATTCAACGTATCTTTAATGTTGAAGAAGAAGAAATGGACAAGGTCCTGGAAGATAGTATCAGTGAAGAATTGGAGCTGACTGATGGTAAGGAAGAGTCGAAACAGGAAGAGGATGAGTTGACCGGTGAGGACGCTCCGGTTATTAAACTGGTCAATATGATTATTCATAAAGCGTTAGAGCTGGGGGCGAGTGATATTCACATTGAACCTTATGAAAAAAAGATTCTGGTTCGCTATCGTAAAGACGGTGTTTTAAGTGCTGCGTTGAATCCTCCCAAAAAGATTTTTAACGCCATGATTTCCCGTATCAAGATCATGACTATGCTGGATATCGCGGAAAAACGTAAACCTCAGGATGGTAAATTCCAGATCCGCTTTGAGGGGCGCCAGATTGATTTTCGCGTTTCTTCCTTACCGACCGTTTTTGGCGAGAAAATCGTTATGCGGGTACTGGATTCCTCCAGTATTAATCTGGGGTTGGACGCTCTGGGTTTTGAGCCCCAGGCGTTGGAGTCTTTTCGTCGGTGTGTTAATGCTTCTTATGGTATGATTTTGGTTACCGGTCCGACCGGTAGCGGTAAAAGCACGACCCTTTACTCTGCTTTAAAAGAACTTATGTGTGTCGAAGATAACCTGATGACCGTGGAAGATCCGGTGGAATATCAGTTGGAGGGTGTGGGTCAGGTGCCGGTGAATCCTAAACGCGGCATGACTTTTGCCGGTGCGTTGAGGGCGATTCTTCGGCAGGATCCCAACAAGGTGATGATTGGGGAGATCAGAGATAACGAAACAGCTGATATTGCCATTAAAGCTGCCATGACCGGTCACTTGGTTTTAAGTACGCTTCATACTAATGACGCGGCTTCATCAATTTCCCGTTTGATCGATATGGGGGTGGACAGTTTTTTGGTTTCCTTATCAGTGATTCTCATCGGGGCGCAGCGGTTAGCCAGAAAATTGTGCGATTTATGCCGCAAGCCTTACGAAAAGTTACCGCCGCTGGAAAAATTATTATATATCGGGTTCAAGGAAGAAGATCTTAAAAAATCGACGATTTACCGGCCCGGCGGTTGTGGCCGCTGCCGGGATGGATATAAAGGTCGCTTTGCTTTTTTAGAAGCCCTGGAAATTAATGATGAGATCAGAAGGATGACGATCAAAAAAACGCCGGCCCTGGATATTAAAAAGTACGCGGAAGAAAAACTGGGAATGATTACTTTAAGGCGGGCCGGTATTTTAAATGTTTTGCGGGGTCGGACGACCATTGAAGAAGTGTTGCGGATGACGGAAAAATAGAGGTTTTCCATGCTTAGTATTATCGATAAAAAAATCAGTAACATTCTGCGCAAAAAAGGCTTGTTGGATAAAGAAAAGTCCAAAGCCATTGAGCAGGAGGCTTCAAAGAACAACAAATCTTTTGTTGATGTGGTGCTTGATAAATCTCTGGTCAACGAAAATGAACTGTTGGGGGCGATTGCTGGCGAAGTGAATATTCCGCCGATTTCTATAGAGAAAGTCGAGCCCGATCAAAAAGCGCTGGAACTTTTTTCCGAGGAAAAAGCCAGTTTTTACGGTGTCTTACCGCTGGCCCGCATCGGTAACGTCCTGACTTTGGTCGTTTCCAATCCTTTTGATGTGGTTCAGTTTGATGATATCAGGTTATTGACAAAATGTGATCTCCGGTTAACTTTATCCCTGGGGCGTAAAGTTCAAGAAATGATTAAACGTTTCTATCATTTGGAAGAAGACCATAAGTTAGAGGACGTATTGGATGATGTGGCCGGGGCCGATCTGGAATTAGCCGAGGAAGAGGTTGATGAAAAACTTGATCTCAGCCAGTTAAGCGGCGAAAGCGGTTCGCCGGTCGTTAAATTGGTGAACATGCTTATTTACCGGGCTTTGAATGAAGGGGCGAGCGACCTGCATATGGAACCATATGATAAGAAAGTTAGGGTGCGCTTCCGACAAGACGGCGTTTTGCACGAAGTTTTTTTTCCACCGAAAAGACTTCATAACGCGATCGCTTCCCGGATTAAAATTATGACGAACCTGAATATTTCCGAAAGACGCGTGCCTCAGGATGGCAAGTTTCAGATCAAGTTCAAAGGTCGTCGGGTTGATTTTCGTGTTTCTATTACCCCGACCGTTCACGGGGAAAGAGTGGTTATGCGGGTGCTGGATTCTTCCGCCCTGGACCTTTCCCTGGAGTCGTTAGGTTTTGAAGAGAGGGGTTATAAGGTATTTGAAGAATCCATTAATGCTTCTTACGGTATGGTGCTGGTGACCGGTCCGACCGGTTCCGGAAAAACTACCAGTCTTTATTGCGCGATCCGGCAGATCTATGATCCGGAAGAAAATCTCATTACCGTGGAAGACCCGGTGGAATATCAGTTGCCGGGGATAATTCAGGTGCCGGTTAACGCGCGACACGGGGTGACTTTCGCGGCGGCGCTTCGGTCAATTTTACGGCAGGATCCGGATATTATCATGATCGGCGAAGTCCGTGATCTGGAAACGGCTGATATTGCCGTTAAAGCCGCTATTACCGGTCATTTGGTTTTCAGCACGCTTCATACTAACGACGCGGTTTCCACTATTTCCCGTTTGGTTGACCTGGGGATTGATCCGTTTATGATTTCTTCTTCGCTGCTGATGGTGGCTAACCAGAGATTAGTCCGTAAACTTTGTCCATATTGTAAGGAAAAAACTGAAGTCTCGAAAAAACGGATGCTTGACGTCGGCTTTAAACCGGAAGATATCGGTAAACATGATATTTATAAACCAATAGGATGCGATCGTTGTTTAAAAGGATATAAAGGCCGGATGGCTCTTTTTGAATCGTTAGAAATCGACGATGACGTCAGACGATTGATTATTAATGAAGAGTCGATTCTTGACATTAAAGATTACGCCGTCAAGAATCTTGGCATGTTGACATTGCGTGACGTGGGATTGCTAAAAGTTAAACGGGGCGAAACAACTATTGAAGAAGTACTGCGAGTTACCGGTTAGCTTTGTTAAAAGTGGTTCTGATGTACATTGGAACAGGTCTGCTTTCGCCTTAGGGATTTTGGAAGGACAAGCGCTGGATTTAATCGGCCAATTATTTTGAAGTTATCCCGACAAAAACTGCCTGCTTCGCCAAAACGATAGCGAGGCGAGTCGGGATTTAATTCGCTAAAAATTATTGCCGGTCGCGTTCCCTTCGGGGTCGCCGGCGGCCTTTGGCTTATAAGTTATATCATTGGGTAATGATCTAACTCATCTGCTCATTAAAAAAGGAATCAAGTATAATGCCTAAATTTAAGTACACGGCAAAAAATGCCAAAGGAAAAAAAGTTTCCGGTACCATTACGATGAATAAAGAATCAGATGTCAACGCTGATTTGAAAAAGCAGGGCTTAATGGTTATTTCGATCAAAGCGGAAACTAAAAAAGGGGGGGGCGGGTTCTCCGATCTTTTTAAACCCAAGCCGAGCAAAAGAATTAAAGCTGATGAATTGACGATTTTTACCCGGCAGTTATCAACGATGATTTCGGCCGGTATTCCGCTGGTTGAATGCCTGGAAGTTTTAAGTGAACAGATTGACAAGCCCGGGTTCCGGTTGGTCCTGGAATCTATCGTCGACAAGGTTCGCGGCGGAGCTGACTTTTCAGAATCGCTTCAGTCGCATCCAAAGATATTTACCCGTATTTACGTCAGTATGGTCAAGGCCGGTGAGGCCAGTGGTCAGCTGGATATTATTCTTCAGAGGTTAGCTGAATACTTGGAAAGCTCGCAGGCTTTGAAAAGGGAAATTAAAGCAGCCATGACTTACCCGGTTATTTCACTCTGTTTGATTTTCGCGATCGTCGTCGCTTTGATGGTTGGCGTGATCCCCCAGTTTAAAAGTATTTTTATATCTTTGAATGTTGAGCTACCGGCTCTGACGCGATACCTATTGTTGGTTAGTGATTTTATGCAAAGTTATTTCCTGATCTGGATGGGTGCCTTAGCCGGGGCGATTGTCGGGATTATGTATTTTAAAAAAACCAAGCCGGGCTCGTATCTTTTTGACTGGTTGGCGCTGCATTTACCGGTATTTGGTACTTTGTTTCAGAAAATCGCTATTTCCCGGTTCAGCCGGACTTTCGCGACTTTAATCCGCAGTGGTGTGCCGATTTTGGGAGCGTTGGAGATCGTGGCTAATACTTCCGGTAATCGCCTGATCGAAGATACGGTCAATGAGGCCCGGGAAAATGTGCGGAAAGGTGAGACTTTGAGTGACCCCCTGTCTCGGAGTAAGGTTTTTCCGCCCATGGTTACCCGTATGATCGGGATTGGAGAGAAATCAGGCGCCCTTGAAGCCTTGCTGGAGAAAATTTCTGAATTCTATGACCAGCAGGTTGAAACCGCGGTAAAATCGCTCACTTCGATGATCGAGCCGATTATGATCGGTATTATGGGTGTGGTGGTCGGCGGTATCGTTTTGGCGGTGTTCATGCCGATCCTTGAGATCCAGAAGACGTTAAGCAAATGATGACGGAAACGGCGCCATCCTTCCGGTCAAGTTTTGACGAAGCCCGGGGTCCGGCCGGTCCTGATTGGCCGAGCGTTCAGGAGGCGAACTTACTCCGCGCCCGTTTAAAATTGGTCCTGTTCGTTCGCTTGGCTATTGCGATTTTTGGGATCATCGCTATCCTCATATATCAACAAAGTTTTCTGGAACTCAGTTATTTCTCTCCCCGGATTTTGGCCGCTTATGTTATTTTGGTCTTTGCCTGTTTCGTCAATATTTTTTATCTTTTGTTCGTCAGAAAAAAAACGGTTGATTTGCGAAAGCTGAAAAGCGTCGCTCTATTGCAAATCACGGTTGATATTTTTCTGGAAACGGGGTTGGCTTATTTCACCGGTGGGTCGGGCAGTATTTTTGTTTCTCTTTATTTCACTTCTATTTTAGCGGCGAACTTGCTCGTTTCTGCTCAGAGTAGTCTCTTTTTCGCTTCCCTTTCCAGTATTTTATTGGCCGCGGTCACAATTGTTTACTCGTTAAGTGTTCACCTGCATTTTTCTTTACCACTTTTGCCGGAATCTTATGTCGTTTCTATGGCCCAGGGGTTCAGGTTTATCCTGCCTTATTTATTTTTCTTCGCCTTGATTTTACACTTCGTGGCTTTTTCGGCCGGTCGTTTGGTGCGGGAATTGAAGCATGAACGGATTCTCCGGGAAGAGATCCTGCAAAATGTTTTGAACGGTTTGATCGTGGTTGACCCGGCCGGCTGTATCCTTTTCTGGAATAACCAGGTTTCGCGTTTATTGCAGATACCCGGCGCAACGGCGAAATTGAGGGGTCAACCGATTGACAAAGTTCTGGCCGGTGAATCGTATACTGTTTTAAGGGAGCTCTTGAAATTAGAACGCGGAAATCAGGAGATGAAAGTGGTGACTGATCGGGGGGATAATTTATCAATCGAGATTATCGTAACGCCGCTTTGGGATGAAACCAATCGGGAGCGGGGGAAGATCGCCATTTTAAATGACGTGAGTCTCAAAAAAAGAATAGATGAGGTGGTCAAGCGTTCTGAAACTTTGCAGGCGTTGAGCGCGATGAGTGTCGGGATCGCGCATGAAGTTCGCAATCCGCTGGCTTCGATCAAGGGCGCGATCCAGGAACTCAAAACCGAGTTGGCCGTCGACCCGGAAAATAAGCGATTGATTAATATCGTCATGAGAGAATCGGACCGGCTTAATAAGATCATCAGTGACTTTCTGGACTTCGCCAAAAAACGACCGCTGTTGAAACAAAAATGTGACCTGGCGGAATTACTGGACGAAGTGGTTACTCTTTTAAGAAAACGTGAAGGGCGGGAAAAAGTTAATATTGAATTAAAAGCGCCCGAACATTTTTACGGCGAAGTTGATCCTGAGCAACTCAAACAGGTGTTTATTAATCTGGGTTTAAACGCTCTGGAGGCCAGCGATCCGGACGGGCGGGTTATGTTTAAATGTTATTTTTCGTATCAGGATGAACCCGGGCAGTCGGCGGGTAATCTGGATAGTCCGGATTTACTTGGGCATGATCGCTTTGGCTTAACGATAGAAGTGAGTGATTCCGGTAAAGGGATCAGCCCCGATGATATCAAGCGGATCTATGAGCCGTTTTTTACGACCAAGCCGAAAGGGGTGGGTCTGGGGTTAGCCGTGGCTAATAATATCATCCAGGGGCACGGCGGTAAGATTTTTGTCGACAGCCGGCCCGGGCATGGTAGTAAATTTTCAGTTTGGCTCCCGACGGCCCGGCAGAGTTAAATCTTATACTTTAAACCGCATCAGGAACTCGGCGTTCGTCTTGGTTTTTGATATGGTCTGGATTATCCATTCCATCGCTTCGACCGCATTCTTCTTTTCGTTCGCTAGTCCTTTACGTAATAACCAAATGCGTTTCAATTCTTCCGGATTCAAAAGCAATTCTTCTTTCCGGGTGCCGGAGCGGGTGGCATCGATTGAGGGAAATATCCGGCGGTCGGCCAAGTTGCGGTCCAGGTGGAGTTCCATGTTGCCGGTTCCTTTGAATTCCTCAAAAATAACCTCATCCATTTTACTGCCGGTATCGACCAGGGCCGTGGCGAGAATAGTCAGACTGCCTCCTTCTTCGATTTTCCTGGCCGCGCCAAAGAACTTTTTTGGACCGGCAAGAGCGTGGGAATCAAGACCGCCGGTCATAATTTTGCCGCTGTGTGGTGCTTCGGTGTTATAAGCCCGGCCCAGGCGGGTAATGGAGTCCAGGAGAATAACAACGTCGAGTCCGTATTCGGTCATTCTCTTCGCTTTTTCCGAAACCATTTCGGCTACCTGGATGTGCCGGCTGGGCGGTTCGTCAAAACAGGAGCCAACCACTTCGCCGCGAACCGAACGTTTCATGTCGGTAACCTCTTCCGGCCGTTCATCGATCAGGAGAACTATTAAGTGGACTTCCGGATGGTTTTTGGTGATACTGTTGGCTATTTTCTGTAACAGGACTGTTTTGCCGGTTCGGGGCGAGGCGACGATCAAGCCTCTTTGTCCTTTCCCGATCGGGGTGATCAGATCCATGACTCGCATTGAAATTTCTCTCGGGTCAGTTTCAAGGATCATGCGTTCCATCGGGTGGAGCGGAGTCAGATCGGCAAAGACGACTTTGTCGACCAGCAGGTCAGGATTTTCGTGATTCAACGCTTCGACTTTTAAGAGGGCAAAATATTTTTCCCCTTCTTTCGGTGGTCGGATTTGACCGGAAACGATAATTCCGGTTCTCATGCCAAAGCGCCGAATTTGGGAGGGTGAAATATAAATGTCATCCGGTGAAGGGAGGTAATGGTAACTGGGTGATCTGAGAAAGCCGAATCCTTCCGGTAGGATTTCCAGAACGCCCTCCCCGAACATTAAACCATTCTTGTTGACTTGGGCTTTTAATATTTGAAAAATAAGCTCTTGTTTTTTTAAGCCGGTATAGTCTTTCATGCCTTGCTTGCGGGCGGCCTTGATCAATTCGGCCATGGTCATTGCTTGGAGTTTTGTCAGGTACAATTCTCCTTTTTTGACTTCTTCGTACTTGTCGTTTCCTCTGGCTTTTTCGTCGGGTCGATTCCGCGTTTCTTTCGCGGGCCTCATTTTCATGCTTTCTTTCGGACTGGTTGCTTTTGGATCAAGCGCCGCCGCTTTTCCTCTCGTTTCTTTGCCGGGCGTCATAGTTACCTCCTGTTTTTAATTTGACTGATAATATTTTTTACCTGTTTGCAGGTCGCGGTTAGAGAGCCGCTATTTTTAACGATAAAGTCGCTTTTATTTTCTTTGGATTTTAATGAATATTGAAATCGTTCCCGTCGTTTCAGTTCGGTTGTTGGCCAGTCGCGTTTTTTTGTTGCTCGTTTAGTCCGTTGGTCGAATGATGTTTTTACAAATACCAGGCGATCACAGATTTTGGCCAGGCGGCCTTCCATTAGGAGCGCGGCATCCAAAGTGACAATGACGCGAGATGTTCCCTGATAGTTCTTTCGTATTTGTTGTAATTTCCTTCTGATTCCTTTGAGGATAGCCGCGTGGGTAATCAGATTCAATTTATTTAAATTTTCCCGGTGCCGAAAGGCCAGTCGGGCTAAAGTGGGTCGGTTAATTTCACCTCTTTTGTTTACGATTACGGGGCCATAAGTTTTGATTAGCTTGCTTTTAACAGAAGATTTCTCGATGACTCGATGAGCGATTCGGTCCGCATTAATAATTTTTGCTCCCAGTTGCTGAAACATCCGGGCGACGGTACTTTTACCGCTGGCGATCCCGCCCGTAATTCCTAAAATAATTAGTTTTGAGGGCATTCCGGAAACTGAATGGTGTTTTTACGAAAATATGATGTTTACTTTAAGTTATTTTAAGGAAGATTTTTTCGAGCGGTGCCTTATTTGTTCCTGTTCGTTATTTACGATTGGCGATTGTGCTTACAGTATAATAAGTACCGTTGATTTTGTCAAGTAATTTTTTATTTTATTTAAAAAAAATGTTAGATTGAACAAGGTCCATAAAAACCTTGACAAAAAATACCTCGTGGCGTAATATAAGTCCGGGTACTGATTATAATGTAAGTGGCGGCTTCTCCTTAAGTTAAGGAATCAGGGTGGCCGTGTTTATGAGGGCCGGATTATGTCTTGTCGTTTGAATGAAAAAGGCGTGGCTGATTGGGTGGTGGCTATTTGTGTCTTGCTGGCTTGCGTCTCGTTGGTAGTGGTCTTTATTTTTGCCGGGCAGTTAAACAATGAAACGCTGAAGCTTCGCCAGATTGAAAAGTCGACTAAGCATTTCGAGGAAGAGACCAAGCCGGTTACTAATCGTCTGATCGACCTTTCCCCGTTAGTTACTAAAGTAGAAGAACTTGAGGTTCTGGATATCTCCGAAATCAAGGATTATCTGGCCAGCAAGAAAAATACCTATTATTTTAATAACTATGATTTATCTCAGGTGTCTCGGGATATCAAGGCCGGCGGTCGCGACTTCACAGTGGAGTTTATTTTAAGGGAAGTCGCGGAAAAAACCGCGGTGGCCAAATTGGCTTTGGCTCGAGCTAACTACGAAAAGGATGCCTCGGCTGGTCGGGAAGCAGAGTTAAAGAAAACATTATCCGCGGTCCGGCGGCGTAAAGACCAGGAGATTCAGGAGCTTAAAGCGCAAGAAGCCAGGCTCAATACCATCCACGATCAGGAAGATGATAAATATACCGAGTTGGAAAGCCGGTTGATTCAAAAAGACCGGGAATTGGACAGCCAGATACCGGTGATCGAGAAAGAATTTAAAGAAAAAGAGTTAAAACTGAAAAACAAAAAATTACACTTAGAGCAGATGATTGAACAAACAGCCGCGCAGGAAGTCGTTCGGTATCACAGTATTGAACCTCAAGGTGAAATCATTAATCCCGATGTCAGTATGAGTTTTGCTTTTATTAACTTGGGGAAAAAGGATAATATGAAACTGGGGATGAAATTCCGGGTATTCCGGAAAATCCAGAACGCTGATCGTCGTTGGAAGGGACAGGTGGAAGTCAAAAAGATATTTGAGACTTACAGCCAAGTTTCCATTACGCAGCAGATTGATCCCGATGACCCGATTACCCAAGGGGATAGGGCCATTAATATTTTCTATGATCCTGGTCGGTCGAAATTCGTGGCTTTGATCGGTGATTTTAAAAGAGGTGATTTTCAGTATGACCGGGATGAAATTAAAAGGCGGTTGGAATGGCTTGGTTTGACTGTTGAAAACGATGGGACCATGAGGACTGATTTTGTGATTTTTGGTCGGGAATTTGATCATCTGGTTGACATGAGAATAAAAAAACTGGGTATTCCTTACTTTGAAGGCGCAACCGCTCGAGAAAGTATACTTTATTATCTAGGTGATTAAATAGCGGGAGAAAAACTGTGGTGGCTAAAAGAATAAAAAGAAAATTACGGGATCCGGACGCATTAGTTCTCGTTATTCTTTGCGGTCTGATTATCGTGGTCTGCGGGTTGTCCACTTATTTCTACATTAAAGACAAAAATACGCAGATCGATAAGATCCAGAACGCCCGGAGTGTCAATCGGAATAAGAAAGAAAAATTAGCCAAAGAAAAAGAGCAGTTGCTGGCTATTTCGCGGTTGGTGGGTTGGCGGGTGGAAGACGGAAAGTTTGTTCCCGAGGGCGGTTGGACTAATGAAGATAACCTGAGGAATGGTTTGAATATTTGGGCCAAAAAGCTGAAAGATGAGTACCAGATTGATAAATATGGCGCTTGGGATGAAAGTGGCATTAAGGTTGGAGTGAATTCCCTGACTGTAATTGATGAATTAGAACAGCTGATCGATGGTTATAACGTACAGGTAGAAGAGGTCAAGCAACAGCGTGACGTTCATCGGCAGGGTGAATCTGAAGTGCTGGGTGATGATGTTAAAGCCGGCAAAATCAAAGAACTTGAGAAGGCGAAAAATATAGAGATTAAAAGTGTTTGGGATAAAATTTATGAGATGAGAACAAGGATTACTGATCGTATCAAGCAGAGTGAACGCACTAAAGAAAGGCTTGAAAGGGGTATTAAGAAGAAAACCGAACAGATTATTAATCGAACCCGTAATACTACGGCGGAGATACTCGAGAGAGAAAAGGAAATATTAAAGTTGGAAGAACGGTTGACCAAGTTGCGCCGTCGGCTTGATATCGCTGAACAGGGAATTCAAATTGACGGTGAAGTAATCGTGGCTGATCCCAAAAATGGTTACGCCTATGTGGACCTGGGGCAAAAGGATGCTGTTCGGAAGGGGCTGGATTTTGATATTTTCTCCATTGAAAAAGGTGGTTTGAGAAAAGTTAAAGGAAAAATTAAGATCATTAAAATCTATGGTCACTACAGTCAGGCCGCGGTCATCCCTGATAGCACTTTGGCGGCTGATCCTATTGCGGTTGGTGATTACATTAACAGTCATATTTTTGACCGTAAAAAATCAAAAATATTCGCTTTCGCCGGTCAGTTGATCGGAAGGTATTCCCGGCCTGAACTGACTGACCGGATTCGGCAGGCCGGGGGCCGGACGCTGGAAGAGATTAGTGACGAGATTACTTATATTATCGTTGGCGAAGGGTACGAAAAAGACACTGATTATACCAACGCGTTTCAATTAGGCGCTTTGCCTATTCGGGAAAAAGAATTATATAGTATGATCGGACTGGGGTGGAAGGATTAATAACTGACGCGCATGGAAGAAAAACGCCTTTCTCTCGGTGACCATCTTGATGAATTACGCTCTCGAGTTCTTCGTTCGCTTCTGGTCGTGGTTGTCTGCGTCGCGGTGGCATTTATTTTTCATGAAAAAGTAATGTACATCATTAGGTATGTATATGATGCCGCCTTAGAAAATACCGCCCTGAAAGGCGCCAAACTCACAATAATGACTTTCCCGGAAGCTTTCCTGGTTCCTTTTAAAGCTTCTTTGATCGCCGGCCTGATCGTTGCTTCTCCTTATATTTTCTATCAAGTTTGGAAATTTATCGGTGCCGGATTGTTTCCGCGCGAAAGAAAATATATTATTCTTTACGCGCCTTTTTCCCTGATCTTATTTGCGGGCGGAGCCATCTTTGGTTATTTTATTTTTATCCCGATGGTTTTAGAGATACTGTCTAAATTTGTTGACCTGAATTTTTACGAGCCGATGTTTCGTTTAAGTGATTATTTTTCTTTATTTATCGGGATGACCTTGATGCT
>DAOWBV010000165.1 GCA_030633885.1 Planctomycetota bacterium | reverse complement strand
AGTACGCCTCCGCTGATCATTATTCCGGCCAGGGCCGCCAGGCGTGGAATCGAACCAGCAAAAAGTATTTGATAGTCTGGTATGAAAAGGCCGGCGCCGAGCAGGAGGAAAAATGAACTTACGGCCATAAAACCGATGAAATCTTTTTTTTCGCGCGCCACCGTACTGAAGATAACTCCCACGCCGCCCCAGAGGATCCCGGTAATTATAATATAAATCAAACTCTTGATCATAATTTTTTTGATCTATTGATTTTACGGTTACTTCGATAATTAATTTTGAGGTCAATTAGTTTGTTTAATTACCATTTTCAGTTAACACTGTCAAATAATTCTTGATGAGTATCGATACTTACATTATAATATGCACTGCCATAATAAGGAGAGGTGCTGGAGTGGCCGATCAGGTACGCTTGGAAAGCGTATGACTCTTAACGGGGTCCGTGGGTTCGAATCCCACCCTCTCCGTAATCCTTCGCTAAAGCTACGGAATTACTGGAATGTTGTTCGTAAAGAATGAGAGATTTTAAAAAAGTGGGTGGTATTCCGAAGCCTTGGCGTAGGATACCCACCCTCTCCGCCATCGTCTTGTTGACCCTAGCTTCGCCGTAGGCTACGCCGAGGCGAGAGCGAGATTACGGCGAGGCAGTTCATCGGGGACTCGCGAGAGCGGGTTCTTAAATTTTATATTTGCATTTTTGTATAATTTTATTATGATAGTCATGGTTATTTTATTCGGCCATGAACGGATGGGTATGACCATGGGAGCGGTGGCCCATCAGGCGAGTTCGCTTTTTGTCGTTTTGAGTTCCCTGCGTTTGTTAAAGTAAACCTGATGTCCAGGGAAGATGGGACGCAATTAGAAATTGAGTTCTTTACGCTTACTAAAATAGCCGCGCTAAACGGGGAAGTAGCGGTGCCTTGACCCTCGCCTTCGGGCGGGGCGACCTGCAATCCGCTCCAGCAGGGTGAAAGCCTTTCCAAGGTTCGACTTTGTTTAAGCCTTATTTCGTAAGTGACGTTGAAGATCGGGTCCTATGCAATAGTATGGCAGTTAACTCCGCCAGGTCCGGAAGGAAGCAACGGTACCTGTTTAATTCTATGTGCGGTAGGAAAACCTGATCGGAGTTGGTTGCGGGGTAAGATTGCTCAAAGGAGTATCGACGAAAGGCGGCGCGGCTTTTTTTACCGCCTATTAATTATGAGCTATACGGTGATTGCCCGGCGTTATCGTCCGCAAACATTCGATGATGTCGTTGGGCAGGAACACATTACTACGACCTTAAAGAACGCCATTACCGAGCAGAAGGTATCGCACGCTTATCTTTTTTTCGGTTCACGCGGGGTGGGTAAGACTTCCATGGCGCGGATTCTGGCCAAGGCTTTGAATTGCGTGAAGGGGCCGACGGTTAACCCCTGTAATAAATGCGAGATCTGCCGGAGAATTGCCGAGGGGACCGATGCCGATGTGATCGAAATGGACGCGGCTTCCAACCGGGGGATCGATGAGATCCGATCCTTGAGGGAAAGCGTCGGGTACGTTCCATTGCGGGCGCGTTATAAAGTATATATTATTGATGAAGCTCACCAGCTGACCCGCGAATCTTTTAACGCCCTGTTAAAAACTCTGGAAGAACCGCCGCCGCACGTAAAATTTATTTTAGCGACCACCGAGTTGAATAAATTACCCGGGACGATAATTTCCCGTTGCCAGCGTTTTAATTTTCATCGACTAACCAGCCAGAATATCTTTAACCGGTTGCAACAGGTTTGCCAGAGAGAAAAAGTCAAGGTGGAACCGGGGGTTCTTGCATCTGTCGCCCGAATGGCTTTTGGTTCTATGCGCGATGCGGAAAGCATGCTGGATCAATTAATTTCCTACGCCGGCAAGCAAATTTCCGAATCAGACCTGGAAGTTCTGATGGGGATCGTCCAGCAAAACGAAATTTTTGTTCTCCTCGACTCGATTCACGACGGTCAATTAGCGGGGATCGTGAAAGTTTGCCACGATATTTTTGTCCAGGGCAAGAGTATATCATTATTCCTGGATCAGATCATCAGTCACTTGCGTTATCTCATTCTGATCCTGGCCGGGACGGAACAATCCGAGTTGCTGGCGGATGAAGTGCTTCAGGACCGGGAACGCTATCTTGAGCAGGCGAAGAAATTCAACACTGCTTTTTTGATGGCGGCGATCGATCAGTTGGTTGATACCCGGCAGAAAATGAAAGATACTTCCAATGCCCGGGTATTGCTGGAGTTGGCTTTATTTAAAATAACTCAAATGGCGACCGGGTTTTCAGGTGACCGCGCATCGACTGAATCCCGCCCGGTTATTCCTTTGCCGGCAAAGCAGCCGGTTCCGCCATCCAGGGCATCAAAAAATAATCCGACCGGGGAAAATAAGGCGGTGTCATCTAAAGAAAGCAACTCGAAGGAAAATACCCGGCCGATAAAAAAAGAAATTTCCGCTTCTGATTTAAACAGTTCGGCGGCGACGAAAACGACCGTCGAAATAAAAAATCTCTGGCCGGAGATATTGGTTCAAATGAAAGAGAACAGCCAACGAGTCTACGCCCTGATCCGGGAGGGGCGGTTGATTAAAGCCGATGAAGAGGAGGTTTTGGTTGGCTTCGGAAAAAAATACAGTTTTCATCGGAATCTTCTGCAGGACGTGAAGTTCCGGCAGGTGGTCGAAGAGTATATTGAAAAAGTTTCCGGCCGTAAATTGGCTTTGGCCACGACCGAGATCGCGGATGAAATGTTGCCGGAACAGCCGATGAACGGATCGTCGGAAAATTCCCAGCCAACCAATCAGTTGAATATTAATAGCTCTCCGGGTCGGACGAATCGGGGCAGTGATGCTTTAAGTGAGATGTTGCAGGATCCGTTGATCAAGAAAACATTAAACGAATTCGAAGGCCGAGTCGTTAATTTAGAGGAGTAATATTATGCGTGGTGGTTTTGGCGGAATGAACATTAATAAGATGATGAAACAAGCTCAGGACATGCAAAAACAGATGGCTAAAGTTCAGGAAGAATTAAAAGAGCGGGTGGTGGAGGCGACGGCCGGTGGCGGGATGGTGACGGTACACATGAACTGTCAGCAGGAGTTACTCAGTGTCAAGATAGACCCGGAAGTCATGAAGGGCGATGACGTGGGCATGCTGGAGGACCTGATCGTGGCGGCGGTTGCCGAGGTGACGAAAAAATCAAAAGATTTAGCACAGGAAGAAATGAATAAAATTACCGGTGGTTTAGGGGGGCTGCCCGGTTTAATGTAGCTATTCGTTTTCTTTGGGTGTTTTTTCCGGGGTAGTCGTTTTCCCCTTTTTCAGATCAGACAGCTTAAAACTTTTTTTCCCCTGACAGTAACGGCATTGTTTGCTGGCCCCGCAGAAAAAACAGGCGATCCCGGTTCCCTGGCAGTGCCGGCATTTCCCGGTTGCCTGACAGAACTTACAATCCTCGCCAAAGGCCTGCCCGGGGGGTGTTTTCAGGCGTGAACAATAACTGCAGTTCCCGGATTCGCTGCAATGTTGACATTTCATGGAGAGCACGCCTTCGCCGGCGCAATAGTTACATTGCTTTTCTTCCTGACACAAGGCGCATTTGCCCGTACCACTGCAAGCTTCACATTTTTCACCGCGGATAGTTCCGGGAGTGGGTTCGTTCGCGCAAAAGGGGCAGAGTCCTTTGCCTTCGCAAGCCGAACATTGCCCGTCACCCTGACAAAGGTTGCAGGTTAAGGGAGAATGTCCCGCCGGGTTCCGGCAATAAGCGCACTGACCGCTTCCCTGGCAGTCGAGACAGGAGAGTTCTTTTTCCCAGCTGATCGCAACTTTTTGGTTGCTGTTCCGACAGGCCGGACAGAACGAATCATTAATAGTGATAAAATGTTTGTCGTTACGCGGGCAGGCCCCACCATAAATGGGGTTTCGAGAATGATAAGATGGCTTGACGCCGTGGAAATTAAATTTAGTTTCCCTGATAGTCAGGATTATTTTAAATTCTTTATCGTGTTTCCATGTGTCGATTTTTTTGAATCCCAGCTTGCCTTCAACCGTGCGGCGTTCTACTCCAACCGGGGTGGCGGGCAATTCCACCTTAGCCCGAAAATACAGGACATAGTATAACGCGTCGGTTTCGACGGTATGATAACTTTTCTTTTTATCGCCCCTAAAATCAAATAAATTAACCGATAGATTTTCAGTTTCGGTGTAATGTTTTTTTAAGATTTCCTTGCCTAATTCCTTAGGTGGGTAATCCTTGATCCCGCCGCAACCGGCTAAGATCAAGAGACAGGTCAGTGAGATCAGGAAAAAGTATTTCAATCGCATTTTGGTTTCTTTTCGTACTAAGATCAAGTGT
>DAOWBV010000113.1 GCA_030633885.1 Planctomycetota bacterium | reverse complement strand
TCCTGGGCATCGATCATTTTCTCTTTAATATTATCCAATATTTCCATGACGTCCGTTCCTGCTTCGTCGATCGAATCAGGTTTCAGCTCTTCATCCAGATCATCCAGGTCATCATCAAAAGATTCCGCCCCGTCAAGCCCGCCCGCCGGTTCCTTTTCCCAGGGACGAGGTTCGGCCTCCTGAGCTTGAGCCATCCCCAAACAGAAGAAAAACAGAATCAGAACTAAACTTAATTTTTTTAACATAATGATTTCCTCTTGAATCCCTCCCCCTTGAGGGGGGAGGATAGGTGGGGGTGAAAGTTGCTTCACCCTCCCCTGCCCCCTCCCATCAAGGGAGGGGAACTTTTTTACTAAGTACTAATTAAAACAAATTTTCATTATTCCTTCTTCATTCCGGGTCTCATTTTTTTTGATTTTTTTTCTAACTTTTCAACAAATGCCTGGGTCAAATCAGCCAGTTTACCCTGCTTGTCACTTAAGCGACGCAGAATTATCTTCTGGATCGGGTCGAATTCTTTTAATTCCTGATCAACCGTGCTCCGGCTGAAACTTTCGGCCTTGCGTTTTAAATTTCCCTGCATGAATTTCAGCATTTTCAGCTCCGCCACTTCGGGCAGAAGCGGCATCCGACGACCACCGCCGCCGCCACCGCCGCCACCGGCTTTTGACTTTTTCTTTCTCTTTTTTTCTTTCTTTAAAGCGTCCAGCAACTCCTTTACCCGCTGAACAATATCCAGTTGGGCCCCCTGGGTATAATCGTCCGTCCGTTTATGGTCACCCAGTAATTCCTGAACCAGCTCCATATCATTGGCAATACTTTTTAAAACATGGGTAAAAACCACTGAGTTTTCCTCAAGCAATTTCCGGTTGATCTCAGCCGATTGCCGGGCCAGGTCACCCTGTGACTGCGCCAGTTTTTTCAGGTTCATCTGCCCTTCCCGGGACAGCGAACCTGATTTCTGTTTGACCGTTTCCAAACGGACTGTTTCCCGATTGATCTTTTGCTGCTTATCCAGCACTTCTGTCAGCATATTGATCAATTGTTCTATCATCTTATTCGCCTGCTGGGCGGACATCTGCTCTAATTTCTGAGCCAGCTGCTCGTAAGCGCGCTGTAGTTCATCCAGGGCTTCTTCTTCCTGCTCCTGGGCCTGCTTCGATTGACCCTGCCCCATGCTCTGTGACGCGGAATTCATTTTCCGGGACGCCCTTTTCAGCGATTTAGCCGGTAATTTTTCGCCTGATTTTTCGGTTTCTTTGGCCAGCTTCTGCGTCTTTTTTTCGGTTTCCTTCTGACGACGGGCCAGTCTTTCCAAACGCCGTTTTTCTTCTTCCTCCAGCATCCGGTTCTTAAGTTTCTCTAATTCTTTTTTCGCCTGCTTCAATTGCTCCATGGCCTTTTGCTGGTTACCCTGCGCCTGTTGTTTTTTCTGCTGACCGGCCTGGGGCTTCCCCTGCCGGCCGGCCTGGGCGCTTTGCTTCATGTTTTGCGAAGACTGACTCATCTGACCGGCCGCGTTCCTGGTATTCTGACCGGCCGCGTTCAGTCCGCTTTTCATGTTTTTCGGCGCGGTCCGGGCCGATTCCTGTAATTTCTTGTTCATCGCTTCGGCTTTTTTCTGGAGTTCTTTCTGCCATTTCGATAATTGCTCCAGTATTTTCTCTTTATCCTGTTGGGCCAGGTTCTGATCAAGCTTTTTCAGCTGTGCCTCGGCCTTCTTCAAAGACTCCAGCGCGTCGGACTGTTGATTCTGGGCCCGGGCGGAATTACTTCGCCCGAGATTCGAACGCGCCTGGTTCATCGACCGGCCGGCCTGTTTGGTCTGCTCGGACGCCCCGTCCAAATTCTTTTTCATCTGCCGACGCTGACCGGCTTCGCCTGATGCCTGGGACGGCACGGATCGGGCCAGGTGCTTCAATTGATCAGCCAGGTCCCGGGCCCGGTCAGTTAATTCCGTCTGATCCGACTGCAATTTATTCAGCGCGCCTTTTTGAGGTTGGGCCAGTTTCGCCTGCGCTTTCGCCAGCGCGGACCGGGCTTTTTCCAGAGAAGCCAACGCTTTTTTCTGGTCGCCCCGGGCCGTCTCCGGATTCTGCTTGGCTAAGGACTGGCCGGCCCGGTCCATTTCATGAGACGATTGACCGGTCTCCCTGGCCGCCTTTTGCGTCGCCGCCTGCTCCGCCTGAGAACCGCCGGAAAAATCTTTCATGTTCCGGGACAGCTCCGACGCCTGCCTGGCTAATTGCTTCTGCTCGGCGGCTAATTTTTCCAGCGCCGACTTTTTCTCCTGAGCCAACTGATCGGCCTTCTTCTGTAAAACCGACCGGGCATTCTCCAATTCCTTTAACGCCTCCGACTGGGCCTGGCCGGCAAATTTATATAACTCGTCCTCCAGGTTCATCCCGGCCTGATTGGCCTTTTTCTCCGCCTGCGACAGATCACCGGTCGGCTTGGTCAGGTCAGAAAAATCACCGGGCAATTGCTTCAAATTATCTTTTAACCGCTTCACCTGATCGGCCACTTTGTTCTGCTCCCCGGCCAGTTCTTCCGGAAAAGCCGATTTCGGATCAGCCTGCGCTTGAGCCGACGCGGCCTTTAACAGTTTCTGTTGGTTGATCAAGCGATCCAGATCTTTCAGGGCTTTCTTGATCCCCTGCTCGACTTGCGGGATCTGCTCCGTTTTCTTTAACGCCGCGGCCTGCTGATCGATCAGAGAATTGACCTTATTCAACAGGTCACTGATCTTTTTGAGATCACCCTTGTTTACCTGCCCGGTCTCTTTCTTAAGTTTGGCCTGATCCTGTTTCAACTGGGCGATCTTCTGACGGGCCTCGTTAACCTGCCGGCGAAAATCCAACGCGTCACTCTCTTCCAGCATCCGGCTCAGCTCTTTCTGCGCCTGAAGCAGGTATTCCATCTCACGGTTTAAGCGGTCCAGGTCACTGAAACGTTCCCGGTTAAATTTGCCCGTATCATTCAATATTTTTTCCTCTTCCGATTGCAGTTTCTTCAATTGGGACATCAAATGTTCCAGCTTCTTTATTTTTTCCTCCACGTTTTTCGGGTCGACCTTGTCTTCCAGAAAAGCCAGGAGTTTCGTCAGGTCCGCGACCAGCTCGTTATTCTTATCCAGCGCCTGACCCTTCAGGCCGCTTTCCAGAAAAACGATGATCTCCCGGATATCGTTCTCCAGCAGATCTTTTTGCATCATCTCCATGGCTTCCAACAACTTGGCCGAGTAATAAGGATGAATATCTTTTAGTTTCTCCGCGATGCGGGTCATTTTATTTTCGAGATTCTTCAGCTCGCGTTCAGTCTCTTTTTGCTGGTTAATGACTTTTCTGTTCGGCCGGTCCGCCAGCACCGGCGGAGCCAGAAAAACCGTCATCAGGCAAAGAATGAACAGGGGCAACATTTTTCTCATGATCATATCCTAGTTAAGTTCCTCCCCCTTTCAGCCAGAGGACTGATCCGTCCTTCGGCGGAGATGGGGGAGGACAGGTAGGGGTGACTCTAAATCACCCTCCCCTAACCCCTCCCATCCAGGGAGGGGAAATATTTTTCTCATCTTACTAACATGGTGTACGCCAGATTGTCTCAATCTGGCGTCCCGCGAGGTTGAGACAACCTCACGTACTTCCCACTAGCTATTCCTTCAATTCCTTAATAATCCGCTGCTGTTTTTGAAGCATTTCGCGGACGATGCGCACTACTTCCTGGTAATCTTCCCATTCCTCCATCTTGGCCAACACATCGTTCAAGTCCTGGATGATATCGTTCTGCTGGTCCCGGGACAACTGCAATTTTTCTTCCCGTTGCGCCGCCTGGGGACTGTGACTGGCCTGGACCAACTCCCGCCCGGCCGCTGGTGACTTAACCGTCGCCACCTCTTTCAAAACATCATTAATACTCTCTAACTTATTAAGCGTTGTTTGATCCCAGAGTTTATTAATGGTAATATCCTTGATCACCTCGTCAAATTCCCGGGTCACTCTTTCCACACCCTGACTGATCCGGCGCTGGCTGGAAGCGGTGTTATCCAAACTGCGTTTTTCAGCCGGGTCTAACTTATCCTTCCGGGCTAAAAGAGAAACAAAATCATTTGTTTTCCGGACCGTACTCGACTGCAGGATCTTAATTCTTTTTATCTCCTCTTTCAGCCGCATCTCGATCTCTTCGATCTTTTTCTTCATCTGATCCGGGCTGATGACCGTTAAGCGATAGATCCGTGAACGGGATTGATGCGGTTGACCGACCGTGTAATTATCACCGGCCTCCAGGAAAAATTTTATCACCTGGCCCTCCTGCACTCCCCACTGGGCCAATTCCAGATTATGATGTGATTCGATCCGGACCTGACCGTAAAGCCCGTCATTCTGTGCTTCGGTAAAAGGCAGTTTCTCGACCGGTTGCGCTTCCGGCACCATCAATTGATGGACAAACGTGATCTGGCTGATCCCGTAATCATCGGTCGTCACGACCGCCAGCGGAACCGTCGCCACCGGTGTTACGTCTTTATGGTCCCTGGTCGGATCCACGATCCTTATCACCGGACCATTATCCACCACCGCTTTAATCGGGTATTTGATCTGACTGATATTCTTCAAACCGTTCGCCGCCGTCAGATCAAACGAATAGTAACCGTCACCCATGACCATAAAGTCAGACTGAATGATCCGTGATTTTTGGACGTGATCAGACGCGGGTATCAAATTCTTTGTTTCCGTTTGACCTTTGTATTGCAAAGTTAATTGAACCCGATCCAATTCAATATTACTTTCAGCCACAAATTTTACTTTCGTCCCGACCGGCGCTTTGACGTGGGTCCCTTCGACCGGTTTACTCTCATCCGTATTGACCAGGCCGGTATATTCCGGGTATTCATAATAAAGGACGATCTTATCGATCCGCGGCGGGGTTAAAGCGGATACCCGATGCCAGTCACCCAGATAATCTCCACCTTTTACCCGGAAACGGAAAGAATCAGTCACCCGCGCAAAATCGAACTTGAACTTGCGGCCCTTGAGCTTATTCATCCGGGCGTAATCCTGTTCAGCGGAATCAAATTCGTAATAAATATGTACTTTGGCAGGTACTTTTTTTGTCGCGGTCACGGTGACAGAAACATTTTCACCCTTGGCGATCGGGTTTTTACTGATCGCCACCCGGAGCTCGGTTTTCTTGGGCCAGAGCCGGTTACCGCCGAGGAGACGGTTGAACCAGATACCGGTATAGGCCGGATAAAAAGTCGCGTAAGTCCCGATCAGACAAACGACCACCAGCGCGAAGACGCCTAATTTTTTCTGGACGCGGGCGTTGATCACTTTCCGGAAATCCAGCGGACGGACCAAAGTAACGGTCTCATCCAACAGCGCCTGAATTAATTGCGGTGAATTAAAATCGCCCACGCCCTGATCCGACCGGGCCTGCCCCGACACAATCGGGGCAAGTTGCACCGAACTGATCAAACGATCATCGAGGTCAGGATAAACCCGTTCCAAGCAGAGAGCGATATCTTCATCCCTGATCTTGACACTGAGCGGATAAAAAATGTAACGGTAAAATATGGCCGCCATCAGGACCACCGAAGAACCCAGAAAGAATAACCGCACTCCTTTGGGCAGGTCGGGGATCATCCAATCGATCAGAAACGTAACGATGGCAAATACAGATAAACAGATCAACGCCCTCAATAAACCGTCGACCAGAAATATCAAGCGGGTCGTTTTTCGGATCTGCTCAAAACGTTTCAGCAAGTCATTAACCGGCATTCTTTGCTTACTCCTACTATCTTAATGTAGCTGCGACCTTTATGAAACGACAGTGGAATCCCGACCTAATCGGGACGGTCGCCTTCTATAATGGGCGAGGACAAGTCACGCTTGAGGCGGATCTGCCTACGGCATGACCTCGCAGCTACAAGGGTTTCAACTTAACGACAAGTTTTACTTTGACCGGATCTTTACCGTCACTGTTTTTTCGCTTTTGATACTTTCTGCCAGGCGAGCCCAAACGCCACCCGAAACCGCGGGCGATGTTTCAAGGTGAAACAGGCCCCGCAGTTTATCAGTCTCAGACCGCGCCTGCCGGCATTGGCCGCATTCCCTCAGATGGGACTGGATCCGGATCCGCTCACCCTCAGCCAACTCCTCTTTCAGGAAAGCGATCAGATTATCTTGTACTTCGATACATTTTAACATATAATTTAAATCCTAATCTTACGGAGTAGCTGCGACCTTTACGGTCGCCCATTAAAAGGCGGGGACAAGCCCCGCAGCTACAGAATACTATCAAGATTGTCACCCGCTTGTGGAGGGAAACAAACTCAAATATACCATCTAACTATTAAACCATTCAAATTACTAACGGTATATCGAAAACTGGTTTCGAATTATATATTATAGTTCAGTTAAAACTCTATGAATTTCCCCTCCCTTGAGGGGAGGGGCTTCCGCCAGAGGACGGATCCGCCTCAGGCGGAAGGGGAGCCCCGAAAGCTTTCGGGGCCCACCTTACCTCCCCCATAAAGGGGGAGGAACTCAACAAACTAGATTAATACAAATTTCAGCAAAATACAAGAGAAAATGTTAAGACCTGCCATATTCACCATATTTTTTACCTGCCTATTCCTGTTGGGCCCGGCCTGTAATCAAAACCCGACTAAACCAACCAAGGGACCGGTCTCAAATCCGTTACCGCTGGCTGAACCGGAACAGATCAAAGAAGTGATCAGCCATCTGTTAACTTTTGAATCAAATGACCGTTTGCGCTGGGAGGAAGCCCGTTGGAAATTGAGACAGCTCCGCCGTTTTTTACCGGCGGATATCCTGGACCGGC
>DAOWBV010000074.1 GCA_030633885.1 Planctomycetota bacterium | reverse complement strand
CAGATAGAAAAAAAAAAAACTAATACAAGTAATAAGCATATGTCCTGGTACATGTCTGCCCTGATAACCCTGATCGTTCTCAGAATTTCACAAACGCTCGGCACCATTCCATCCCGCTGGACCGGTTGGTCAGACGTGGCCAGACTACGCATACCTTTAGGATTGATCGGAACTATGACCGGATATATCGTACTTATGTTGATTTTTCGACGTTATCCCGAAAAAGGAATCTGGAAGAAAGTGATTTTGCTTACAGTGATCGTGCTGCCCTCGCATGTCTTACTGTTTGAAGCACTTGATATATTCGCCTCATTTTCTCAGGCCGGCCTGGCATACCCGATCGCCGTGGGTACTTGCGTGGTAAGTTTTGCTTTATACAGCATTTTTTATTTAAAGGAAAAAACATCGAAGTATCAGGTGATCGGTCTGGTCCTGGGAATAGCCGGCATTATATTGATGTCTGTTTAGCAAGCTGGAATCAAACTTAAAGCAAAACGGAGGCGAGAGGATTCGAACCCCTGATCCCGCTGAGCGGGATAGCGATTTTCGAGACCGCCGCCTTCAACCACTCGGCCACGCCTCCAAATTTATTACTTCATCCAAGGTCCTCGGTTTTTTGTTGATTTTACCACACCATTGTTATGCTGTTGTATCCGTTCTTTTAAGTTTTTTATTATCAGTTATAGGTTAAAACTGGCACGCCCGGTAGGATTCGAACCTACAACCTACTGATTCGTAGTCAGCCACTCTATCCAGTTGAGCTACGGGCGCATAAATGTTTGATTCCTGCCCCGTAGACCGCTTCCGTGCCAGCGGGAGTAAAACTACGGACGCACAATATGATTATTAGTTTTCAGTGTTAGAAAACCGCTTCGTTTGAAAAAATTCCCGCAGGATAGCACGACATTCTGATTCCATAATACCGGATACAATTTCTATCTGGTGGTTCAAACGCGAGTCATTGACCAAATTAAAAATGGAACCACAACCACCGGCTTTAATATCAGTTGCCCCGAAAATTATCCGCCGCACCCGGGCCTGGACCAAGGCCCCGGCACACATTAGACACGGCTCGATCGTCACATAAAAATCAACCTCCCTTAACCGCCAATTATCCACAGCGCTGGCCGCCTGAGTAATGGCAATCATCTCAGCGTGAGCCGTCGGGTCCTTTAGTAGCTCTTTCTGATTATGGGCCCGGGCAATGATCCGTCCCTGATGCACCGCCACTGCTCCGACCGGCACCTCACCCTTCTCTAAAGCCTTAGCCGACTCCTTAAGCACCTCCTGCATATAAAAATTATGATCGCGTTCCAACATGATTTTAGAGTATATCTCTAATGAAAATAATTGTCAAGCAATTATCGGAAGGCACGCCGCTTACTTGCTTTTCTGGGGCTCGGTCGCCGGTTCCAGATACAGGATGCGCGAGCAACTGCGACAGACAATGGTATCTTTCCATTTCAGAAGGGTATTAATTTCCTGAGGAGTCAAATCGACGTGACAACCACGACAGGTATTATCGATGACCAGCGCCATGGCCTGACGGTCTGGCTTGTGAGTCATGATCTTTTCATACAGTTTAAAGAGGTCCGGTAACAAATCACCGGTCATTTTCTGACGCGTTGATTCCACTTCGGCCAGCTGTTCATCTATTTCTACTAATTCTTTTTTGATCTGGGACTGAAAGTCATCGTATTCTTTATTTTTTCGCTCAATATCATCCTTGATCTCGCCACAAACTTTCTCGGCCTCATCAACCTGAGAAAAAAAACCGAGAATTCCGTCTTCGGTCACCGAATTATCGGCCTTTAAACTATCGATCTCTTTAGTAATGATCCCGTATTCTTTGTTTGTCTTGGTCACATTAAGCTGCATGTTCAATTTGGTGATCTTATCTTCCCGTTCTTTAACATCCACTTCCTTTTGGTCAACGGTCTTTTTCAGATCCTGCAACTCCTGCTGTTTTGATTTCAACTGCGCTTGGATATCATCCGCTTCCTTTTTCTTTTCAGTTAACTGAACCGGCTTACTATTTTTGTTTGATTTCAATTCGTTAATTTTAAGGTCAAGGCCTTGCAAATCCTTAAGCTTTTGCAGCTCAGCTTTGTTCATTATCTTTTTATTGCTCCTTCTAAAAATCCTTCCAGTTTACGGCTCCGGATAGGATGTTGTAATTTTCGAACGGCCTTAGACTCGATCTGACGGACCCGCTCCCGGGTTACCTTGAAAATTTTACCCACTTCTTCCAGGGTATAAGTATAACCGGCTCCGATCCCGTACCGCAACTTGATAATCTCCCGTTCCCTGAAAGTCAAAGTTTGAAGAACCGTATTCAGTTTTTCTTTTAACATTTCCTGGGTAGCCGCGTTCACCGGCGATTCCACACTTTGGTCCTCGATAAAATCACCAAAATAACTGTCGTCACTGGTACCGATCGGTCGATCCAGCGAAACCGGATATTTGGCGATTTTCAAAACACGTTTGGTCTCGTCCATCGGAATATGCGACTTCTTGGAAATTTCGTCAATGGTCGGCTGACGACCCTTCTCCTGCACCAATTTTTTAGCGGCGTTTTTCAGCTTGCCCATGGTCTCAACCATGTGAACGGGGATCCTGATCGTCCGGGCCTGGTCGGCAATCGCCCGGGTGATTGCCTGCCGGATCCACCAGGTGGCGTAGGTACTAAACTTATAACCGCGCCGGTATTCATACTTCTCCACCGCTTTCATCAGACCGGTATTCCCTTCCTGAACCAAATCCAGAAAACTTAAACCGCGGTTTCGGTACTTTTTCGCGATACTGATAACCAACCGCAAGTTACTACTGGAAAGATTTCGTTTATACTTTTCGTATTCCTGGTAGCGACGGGACAGCTCGTGAATCCGGTTCTTCAATTGTTCCGCATTCTCCAGTACCAACAAACTTAGATCCTGCAATTCCTGAAAGTGCTTTTTTCGAGCCACTGAACTCTTTTTTCCCGGCCGCGAACCATAATATTCTTTTTGCACAAAATCAAAACGCAGATGAATTTCGTTTAATTTATCCATCATCGGCCTGATCTTTTTGGTTTGAATATTCAATTCTTCCAGAATATCAACTAATTTCGACTGCCGGTTCTTGATCCGGTTAATAATTCTTTGCTTTTTTTTATCCGGAAGATTGTTCCGGGAATATAAAACGTACTCATCCCGATTTAATTTATATAACCGTTTTAACCAGTTGATCAAACGGGGCAGCCGGGCCAACATATTGGTCTTGGAAAGATCGATCACCGCGTCCGAACGCAACGTCCGGTCCACCGCTAAATTACCGTTCTTGATATCCTCCAAAATCTTGATAGATTCCTCAACCGCGATCGGCGATTCAAAAACTTTTTCCCGGAACCTTTTCCGGGTGACCTCGATCTTTTTCGCCAGCACCAGTTCTTCCGCCCGGGAAAGCAGCGGAATCTCGCCCATCTGGGTCAGGTACATCCGGATCGGATCGTCGATCTTTTCCGAAACCAATGACTTCAGTTCTTTTTCTGTCTCCTTGATCCGATTATCATTTGAATCATCGCTGAAAGAAGAACCTCCCGTTGACTCACGACCGGGCGTTACCCCTTCATCGACCAACTCGATCCCCTGCTCATCCAACGAGACCAGTAAACTATCCAGTTTTTCCGGCGAGATCATGTCAGGCGGTAAAACCTTGTTAATCTGGTCGTAAGTCAGAAAGCCCTTTTTCTTGCCTTCTTCGATCAAAGATTTCAGATCGGTGTCTAATTTTTTTTGTTTCGCTTTCTTCATACCTTTCCTTTACTTAATGACGTTTGCAATTCCTGTAATTTTCGAAACAATGCATTAAATTCTTTTTCATCTCCCCTGACCTCAGCATCTTTCATTTTCTTTTTCAGCGATGTTTTTATCACCAGCTGACTATGTTTTTCTTCAAGCACACGAAAACAATCGTTTAAGTACCTTTTTGCATCACTGACATCCTTCATGCTTCCCCGTTCACTAATGCCTACCAACCAGTCCGCCAGTTTCTGGTCGGCCGCGATAAAACTTAAAAGCGTATCCAGCGAAACTTTACCATAACGTTCGTAAACCCGGAATATCTCCTGAGCCACCCGGCTGGACTCCGGGGTCGGGAAATCAGCCGAATTTAAAGTTTTTTGAACTTCGGGAATAAACTCATTATGCTCGATCATTATTTCCACGATGTTCTCGCCCAACTTGGTGTCTTTCGGGGAAACAATCGCCATTCGGGCCGAGACGGCCGCGTCTGGCTCCGTCGCCCGAACCGCTCTTCTCGGCCGGGACAATTCTTTTATCCGCGTCTGGATCACTGATTGCTTGACGTTTAAGTCCTCTGATATTTTCTTTACCAGTAGATCACGCTTGACCACATTTGGAATCAGCGTCACCCCCTGAACGATTTCATCAACGGCTTTAACTTTCCCATCCACTTGAGTCACGTCATATTTCCGTCGGACCAGATCCAGCCGGTAATCAAAAAGGCTTTTTGCCCCCTGCACGCATTTTTCAAATACGGCCGGCCCTTTCTTGACTAAACAATCATAAGGGTCCAGGCCTTCCGGCAACTGGGCGATATAAAGATCAACCTCTTCCGCCAGGAACATATCCAGTGTTCGGGCCGAAGCTATTTGCCCGGCCGTATCGGCATCGTAAACAATGACCACTTTATTAACGAACCGCCTGATGGTCTTAATATGATCGGTGGTCAAAGCCGTTCCAAGGGTCGCCACTACCCATTCAAAACCATGCTGGTGCGCCATGAGCACATCGGTGTACCCTTCGACGACCCAGAGTTCACCTTTTTTATTCGCCGGCCCCTTGGCAAAATTCAAACCGTAAAGACCTTTACCTTTATTAAAAAGCGCGCTTTCGGGCGAATTAAGATAAACCGGAATGCCTTCCTCAAGGATCCGACCTCCAAAACCAACCACCCGATCGCGGGTATTAAAGATCGGAAAGATCAACCGGCCCCGGAAACGGTCATACCAGCGTTCTTTCCGCTGGGCCTTCAGGATCAAACCTAATTCAGCCAAATAATCTTCCCGCCACTTGCTCCGCCGGGCGTAAGACAACAAACCGTCCCAACTCGGCAAAGCATAACCAAGTAAAAACCGGGCAATGATGCTCTGCTTGAAACCCCGTTTCTCAAGATAAGCCCGACCGGCCTCGCCTTCTTTTGACTCAAGCAACTGACGATGATACTGATCAGCCACCTGGCGATTAAGTTTGATCAAGTCCGCCCGCTTATCACGGGGATACTGTCCCTTATCATCCATCACCAGATGGATACCACTGCGATCCGCCAGATGACGAACCGCTTCGGGAAACTCCAATTTTTCGAATCCCATCAAAAAGGAAAAAACATTCCCCCCTTTATGGCATCCGAAACAATGGTAGATCTGCTTACCGGGACTAACAACAAATGAAGGGGTCTTCTCGTCATGAAACGGGCAGAGGGCCTTATAATTAACTCCGGCCTTTTTGAGTGGAATGTATTCAGAAATTAACTCAATAATATCAGTCGCCTGTTGAACTTCTAAAACCTTATCCTCTTGTATAAACCTCGCCACTAACCCCGAACCCTCCCGCGTTGCGTTACCTCTGAATTAATAAAGACTTACTACCAAAACACATTATAATGACTTTAGAAGTATACTGTATTTTTCACGTTTGTCAAGGGGGTGTCTTTAAAATTTATTACTATTTTTTTATGCCAACATAACCGCTTTAGCAGCAAGATGTTACAATAAATTTCCGCAAGATTTTTTGATATTTTTTTTAAAATTATTGTTTTTTGACACAAAAAATGGGCGTTCTACTAAGTTAGAACACCCATTTTACGATTTAAAATCCGACCGATCCAACGCTCAAAACAGGACGATTTACCTTAATTTAGTCACATCAAACACCGCATCGGCAATCTCCGCTTTCGGCCCGTGGATCACTAACGTGATTTTACCTTTTTTCTGAATATAATTAACACCTTTTTTTCCGTAATAGGCAAAAACTTTCTTTGTTTCTTTAGTTTTAGCGTTCTTAACGCCGTAAACATCGACTATCAGTTTTTTATAAGCGTGATAGAACTCGTCGGCGTCTTTTTTTGAGTCCCAAGTTACTTTAATAATTTTAACAACTGTCGACTTACGTCCGGCCAGCCGGAAAACGGCCATTTGATCGCCACCCCACCCGGCCGCCGCTTCAACGCTGACCGCCTCGGTGGCCGGTTGCCGGCTCAATAAAAGCAGGATCCCCAACTCCCCCAACACATTGGTCTTAACATGCTTCCATTTTTTACCCAGCGCCTGACCGATCTTTTCTATCGGCAGGGTCACGGTCCGGGGCGCCTCGTTTTTCAGATATTTATCCGGATGAAGAATCTGCTCAGTTGACTGCGGCGGGTTCTGGTAAGCCTGATTGACTTTTGCCCAACCGCCGGACTTTTTTAATTCTTTAATAAATATAGACCCTTCTTTTATACTAAAAAAGGCCTGTCGACGGTCTGCGTCCCGACACAAATCCTGTTTAAACTTCCGACCTCCCTGACGCCGCGGCCCGGTCATCTGCCGGGTATTCGGATCTGTTTTCTTCAGGACCTCATTCATCACCACCGCCGTATCACCATTGATCAATGATTTCAAAGCCAGTTCCGCGTCCTGGTTCCTGCCGATATTCTGTCCCAATAACTTAGTCAGGTTGAAATGCTGGTCCAGCAACGCCCGGGCGGTCGCCCGATAACAAGCACCGGTCTGGCGTTCCAAATCTTTCCCTTTTTTTAAATATAACGTTTTCCCGACTTCACTGTAATAAGCGGGTAAATTTTTCGCCTTCAGAGATTGCGGCACCGAGGCATAACTGGTCTTGACCGGATATTTAAAATCCAGTTCTCGTACCTCTGACACCAACCTCGAAACTTCAACCTGAGGAGAATCATCTTTGATCTGATCAACCGCCGCCCTCTCATCCGGACGCTGAACCGAAGAACAACTCGCTAACAACAAACCAGTAAACAAACATGACCCAACCGTCATTAACATCCCTTTCATACGAACTCCTTTAATGAACGCATAACTTACGGAGTGCGAAGACCGACGTAAGTTATAATCGTGAATTAAATCCCGACAGACCGGGTCGGGATAAACTTAATTTCTTATTAACACGCAACCAAAATTATAAATGATTAATGCGCTCTGTCAACCTCGTTAGAAATAGGTCGTCTCTATATAAGAATATCAGGACGACCGTAAGCAAGCTCAGTAACATTTCAAAGTATAAACTAAATTTTCGTTTGCCAGGTATATATTCGTAATGTTATAGCATAATTTCTAACGGGGTCAATTAAATTTTCCTTGAATTTGCCGGAAAGTTAAGGTAACATAGCCACATGCTGACTTTTCAGGAAATTATTTTAAAACTGCACAAGTACTGGTCGGATTACGGTTGTATCATGTGGCAACCTTATGATACCGAAAAAGGGGCCGGAACTTTTAACCCGGCCACTTTTCTCAGATCTCTGGGACCGGAACCGTGGAAAGTCGCTTACGTGGAACCTTCCCGCCGACCGACCGACGGTCGTTACGGCGAAAATCCGAACCGATTGCAACATTACTATCAGTATCAGGTCATCGTCAAACCGGCTCCGGAAGACGCGCAGGCTATCTACCTCAAAAGTCTCAAGAACCTGGGTATCAATTTAAAACAACATGACATCCGTTTCGTGGAAGACGACTGGGAATCACCCACCTTAGGCGCCACCGGCCTGGGCTGGGAAGTCTGGATCGACGGAATGGAGATAACCCAATTCACTTATTTCCAGAAAGTCGGCACGATCGACCTGGAAAAAGTCTGCCTGGAACTGACGTATGGACTGGAACGGATCGCCATGTTCATCCAGAAAAAAGAAACCGTTTTTGATCTGGAATGGACGAAAGGTATTTCTTACGGGGATATTTTACACGAAAATGAAGTCCAGTTTTCAAAATATAATTTTGAGGTAGCGGACGGCCAAACCAATTTCCAATTATTTGACCTGCATGAAAAAGAAGCCCGGAATCTTTTGGATCGCAACCTGGTTTTACCGGCCTATGATCATATCCTGAAATGTTCGCACGCCTTTAACATTCTCGATGCCCGCCAATTGATCGGCCCGGCACAGCGGACGACCTATATCGGCCGGGTCCGCAATCTGGCTAAAAAATGCGCGCTGGGTTATTTGAAACAAAGGGATGAAATGGGATTCCCTTTAATGCGGAAGTAAGAGAACCGGTTAATTATTTCAACTCGTTAATCTTTTTACCGATCTTACCTTGAATAATTTCGGAAAGTCTTCGATCTCCACTAAAACCAACCCGAACTCCGATCATGGTCACTTCCGGAGAATCGTATTCGATCTCTATCGTAATGGGTGTCTTGTCAGCCCGATGACATTTTATCTTACCACTCATGGCATCTTTCAGGGTGGAATCAACCGAAAACTCCATATCTTCCAGCGCCAGCATAATCGCCTGCCAGGTCGTTTCAAAATCTGCCGGATGTTTTTGGCTGTGTTCACCGGTCGAGTAAGCATAAATCCCGGCCCCGGCCACGGCGGCGCCGGCCAGCCAGGCCGCCGGACAACCGGTCAGAACCGGTGATAACAATAAGGTGATAACCAGAACAGACTTCATCAAATAAGATCTTAATTTCATGTTATTCGCTCCTATATAGATATTCACATATTATATTATCGGCTTATTCCCCGAAAAATTTAACGGTAATCAGCCAACCGATAATTTATCTGGTCCCTCTGTCTTACCTAAATCAGTTTTCATGATTCCTTTAACAAAGGGCCCTACTTTCAAACGGTGTACGCCAGATTGTCTCAATCTGGCGCCATTCGAGGTTGAGACAACCTCGAATACTCCCCTTATGTTCGCTTCGCGCCTGCCTGCCCTCCAGAGGCCCTCCAAAGGCGGGTAAACGGGTAAACCGTCAGGCAGGGTCCCTTCGGGGTCACTTTTCATGAAAGGTCATTTAGAGAAAAACATCAAGATCCTTCTCCGCCTCAGCCT
>DAOWBV010000183.1 GCA_030633885.1 Planctomycetota bacterium | reverse complement strand
TGGCTGTTTAAAAGATCATAAGGAGATGTAATGAAAGCTTACAAATTGAGCGATGTTTTTAAATTCGCTATCAAGATCGAGCGGGACGGTAAAAAATTTTACGATAGCGCTGTTCAGTTAACCAGGGACGTCAAGCAAAGATATCTTTTCCGTCATTTGAGCAAAGAGGAAGTTAAGCACGCCCAGACATTCCGAAAATTTTATAAACAGGCTTTTTATCAGAAGGTGTTTTTTGCGGCCGACGAACGGTTGGAGGGTCTTCTTGATGGCCTAGCCCGGGGGATCGTGATACCGGACGTGGCGGAAATAGTCGGCGCCCTGAAAAAAAGTGATAATAAAGTATTGACAATCATCAAAGTGGCGATGGATGTGGAGACCAACACTATTCTCTTTTATCAGGAAATACATGATGCGATTAAAGTTGCTCAGGCTAAGCAGGCGTTTAAGCGGATTATTAAGGAAGAAAAGACCCATTTAGTGAAACTGAGAAATTTACGGCTGGATCTGGACCCGGTTTACGCCGCGGTTAGGTACGGAAAATTCTTTTAGGAAGAAGGTTTTATGGTACGATTAAAAAAAGGACAGGCTATTGGTTGTGTTCCCTGCGGTCGGCAGTTAGTGGTTTCCCGGGCCGGGATATCCAAAACGACTATTTGGTGCTGCGAGCGGCCAATGAGGATGGAAACTAAGAAAACGAAAACAAAGGGGATGAGTAAGAGAGCCTCTTTCCGGAGATATGTAATCAATAAAATATAATTTTAATCTTTTTGAAGTCTTTTGATTTGGATGATTGCCCGGTTCGGGGCAAGTCCCGATTACATCGGGGCAAGGAGGTAGAGTGATGGAAGAATTGAAAGTTTTACAGGTTGGTCACAAGGTGCCGGATTTTGAGATGGAGACTTATTTGCCGGATAAAAAGGATTTCGGCAAGATTAAATTTTCCGATGTTTTCAAACAAGGCAAATGGTTAATCCTGGTTTTTTATCCGGCTGATTTCACTTTTGTCTGTCCGACCGAATTGGCGGATATCGGTGATAAATATCAGGAGCTCAAGAAAGAAGGCGCGGAATTGGTGACGGTTAGTACCGACACTAATTTTGTTCATATGGCCTGGCATGGTTCGGAAAAATTGCTCAGCGGAATCAAATATCCGATGGGTGCCGATCCGACGCATATTGTTTCCAAGGCCTTCGGGGTTTATGACGCGGCTAGCGGTATGGCATTAAGAGGCACTTTTCTGATTGATCCGGACGGTAATTTGGCGGCGGCGGAAATCAATAATTTCCCGGTCGGACGGAATTCGGACGAATTAGTCCGGAGATTCAAGGCCTTTAAACACGTTCGGGAAAATCCGGCTCAGGTCTGTCCGGCGAAATGGGATTCCGGCAAGAAAACCTTAACACCCGGTAAGGAGCTGGTCGGTAAAGTCGCTGATTTCGTAGGCGCTTAACTTTTTTGTAGCTGCGGGGCTTGTTCCCGCCAATAGAGGGCGACCGTAAAGGTCGCAGCTACAATAAGTTTAATTTACATATTAATCGTGAGAAAAAATTTAACCACTTTAGAAATAGTCGGGATTGCCATTCAGGCGGAAGAGGAAGCGGTAAAATATTACCGTCAGATCAGACGATTGACCCGGATCCCTTCCCTAAAAAACAAGCTGAAGTTTTTAATCGGGGAAGAGCAGAAACACAGCCGGATCCTGGCGGATTTTTATCGACGGAAATTTCCGGATGTCCGTCTGGTTAAGCCGGCTTCTTCGTTGGTGCCGAAGCCGGTGGTTCAGGTTAAGGGTAAGATCACGATTCTGGGCCTGCTTAAAGTGTCCATGAAAGCAGAGTTGGCCGCGGAAAAATTTTACCTGGACCTGGCCGGACGGATCAATGATACCCGGAGTAGGTTATTATTAAAATACCTGGCCAAGGTGGAAAAGAGTCATCACGCTCTTTTGAAGAACGAATTGGATCTGATCGTTGCCGGTTCGAGGATCAAAGAACTAAAAGCGATGTATCAGGGGGACCGGGCTTTGCATGTCGGGCCATAGAGGCAATAAAAAATGTCGGATGATATTTCTGTTCTTATCGGTGGAAAAGCCGGTGATGGTATTAATCAGGCGGGATTGTTGATCGCCCGTCTTTTGAACCAGTTAGGTCGCCGTCTTTATTTGTACATTGATTATCCTTCTTTGATCAGGGGTGGCCATAATTTTGCTCTGATCCGGGCCGCCGATAAGAAGATTGCTACCCACCGAGATGAAATAGATTTTCTTCTGGCTTTAAATCAGGATGCGGTCGATCTTCACAAAAAGAAACTAAAAAAACAAACTTGCCTGATCTATGATTCCGACGTGATCAAGGATCGGCCGGATATTTTTCCGAATTCGATCGGTTTACCCCTGACTAAAATAATCAAAGAAGCTAAAGCACCGGTGATCACCCGGAATTCCTGTCTGATCGGCGGTTTTTGCAAAGCGGCCGGTATCGACTGGGATATTTTAGAGAAAGTTTTCCGTAAAAGTATTCCGAAAGAGACGGAACTGAATTTAAAATTAGCCCGGCAGGGTTATGATCAAGCGAAGGAATCAGTGAAAATCCAACCGGGTTCGCAAAAAAGTTTGCCTATCCTGACCGGTAATGAGGCGATTGGACTGGGGTTGGTTCAGGCGGGGTTGCAGGCGTATGTCGCGTACCCTATGACGCCGGCGACTAGTATTTTGCATTTTCTGGCCCAGCAGGCGGAAAAGTTTTACTTGAAGGTGATCCATCCGGAAAATGAGATCAGTGTGATTTTAATGGCGTTGGGGTTCGCTTATACCGGCCAGCGAGTGGCCGTCGGGACTTCCGGCGGCGGTTTTTGTTTGATGACGGAAGGGTTGAGTTTGTCCGGGGTAGCCGAGTTACCGGTGGTGGTGGTCCTTTCTCAGCGGCCCGGACCCAGTACTGGTCTGCCGACGTATACCGCCCAAAGTGAACTGAATTTTGCTTTGAATGCCGGGCACGGTGATTTTACCCGTTTGGTGGTGGCGCCCGGTGATATCGAGGAAGCTTATTATTGGTCGGCCGTTTCATTGAATTTATCCTGGAAATATCAGATCCCGGTTATCATTCTGGTTGATAAGGCGTTGAGTGAAGGCGGGTATAGTTTTGATATTGATTCGGTGGGAAAAGTTCAGGCGGAGCCGGCTCTTAGCTGGGACGGAAAAAATCTGTACCAGAGATATTTAGATACGACTGATGGTATTTCTCCGCTGGTTTCGGTGCCGGATAAAAACGCGGTTGTTAAAGTTAATAGTTACGAGCATGATGAAGCGGGAATCACGATTGAAGATCCTCAAAGAACAATTCAGATGAATGATAAACGTCAGCGTAAAGAAAAAAGTTTGATTAAAGCATTGGAAAAATATTCGACCGTGTCCGTGGGCGGCAACGAAAAATCTGATCAGGCTCTGGTTTGTTGGGGTTCTAATAAAGGTGTTTGTACTGAAGTGGCTGAACAACTGGGGTTGAAAGTGATCCAACCGGTGGTTCTTAACCCTTTTCCGGTCCGGCAGTATCAGGAGGCATTAAAGGGCGTGAAGAAAATAATTTGCGTGGAGAATAATGTCGCCGGGCAACTGGCCCGGCTACTGAACCAATATGGGTTTCCGGTGGACGAAAAAATATTGAAATATGACGGACGGTCATTTTCGTTGGAAGAGTTAGCCGGCAGGGTAAAGGGGAAATTATCGTGAATAGCAAGAATTTATTAACCAAAACAAAGAATACCTGGTGTCCGGGTTGCGGAAACTTT
>DAOWBV010000202.1 GCA_030633885.1 Planctomycetota bacterium | reverse complement strand
GGGGCAAGCCCCGCAGCTACGGCCCTGGTGGTTTTCTTTACATCCACAACGATTTTTTGAAAGCTTTGGCGATAGTACCGCTTAAAACTGTTGTTTTATGTAATCGCCGTTTTCGGTTACCTGTTTTACCGGAAAGCAGGTGGCGGGTGCCGGGCTTACGGAGCTTAAGCTTGCCTTGGCGCGTGATCTTTACCCGCTTGGTGGCCGATTTATTCGGTTTAAGTTTTGCCATGATCAATAGTCTCCTTGGATTATATTATTTTAAAAGGGGCGTATTTTTTAATTCCTTGATCCTTCGATTTACCCTTTGGGTTCACTCAGGATGAACCCTTTCATTATATCAAAAACCCTTAAAGGGTTCATTATTTATGGGTCAGGGTCATGTTCAGGCGCCGCCCTTCGGATTTGACCGGACTTTCGATTTTCGCCAAGTCTTCCAGTTCTTTAGCGAAACGAGCCATTAATTTCAGGCCGAGATCCTTGTGCGTTATCTGACGTCCCCTGAAAAAAAGAGTTACCAGGACTTTATCACCTCGTTCGATAAACTGACGAGCGTGTTTTATTTTGACCATCAGGTCATGTTCGCCGGTTTTCGGACTGATCCGCAGTTCTTTCATGTGGACAACATGATGTTTGCGTTTAGCCTGGCGGTCCTTTTTCCGTTGGGAGTATTTGAATTTACCGTAGTTCATGATCTTGCAAACCGGCGGGGCGGCCTTGGGCGAGATCTCCACCAGGTCCAGTCCTTTTTCCGTCGCCATTTTCCGGGCTTCGTCCGTGGGCACGATTCCTACCTGAGTTCCGATTTCGTCAATTAACCGAACGCTTTTGATCCTGATCCGGTGATTGATTCTTAATTCTGGGATAACTAGTCACCTCGCTTTCAATGGTTAGATGTTTACGGATTAATTTCTTTTTTTACCTGATTAATAAACTTTGTTAATTCCATCGTTCCCTGGTCACCTTTGACGCGGTCCCGCGGGGCGATGGTGTTATCTTTTTCTTCGTTCTCACCGACGACGATCATGTAAGGTATTTTTTGGCCGGTCGCTTCCCGGATCCGGTGGGAGAGCCGTTCGTTACGCAGGTCGGCTTTGGCCCGGAGGCCGGCTTTCTGTAGCCCGGCTAGGACATTTTTGGCGTAAGCGTGCTGGCCTTCGAGGACGGGCAGAACGATCGCCTGAACCGGGGCCAGCCATAAAGGAAACGCGCCGCCGTAATGTTCGATCAGTATACCGAAGAACCGTTCCAGCGAACCGAGCAGGGCCCGGTGGACCATGATCGGCCTCTGTTGGGAACCGTCCTGAGCGGCGTAAACAATATCGAACCGTTCGGGCAGGTTGAAATCCACCTGGACGGTGAAGCATTGCCAGGACCGGCCGAGCGAATCTTTAATATCAATATCGGCTTTCGGGCCGTAAAAGACTGCTTCGCCTTCTTCTACTTCGTACGGGATCCCGGTCGCTTCGACCGCTTTTTTCAGGGCGGCGGTGGCTTGGTCCCAGTTCTCGATCGTGCCGACGTATTTTTCCGGTCGGGTACTGACCCGGATCTTGAAATCGGAGAATCCGAAGGCCCGGAACAGTTTCACGCCGAATTCGATGACGTCTTTAATTTCATTATTAAGTTGATCCGGCCGGCAAAAGATATGGGCATCATCCTGGGTGAATCCGCGGGCGCGCATCAGCCCGTGGAGGACGCCGGATCGTTCATAGCGATAGACCGTACCCAGCTCGGCCCAGCGCAGGGGCAGGTCGCGGTAGCTTCTGATCTTGGTCCGGTAAATCATAATATGGCCGGGGCAGTTCATTGGTTTCAGAATGTACTGCATCTTATCAATATCGATTGGTGAATACATATTTTCCTGATAAAATTCCCAATGGCCGGAAGTCTTCCAGAGATCGACTTTGGCGATGTGGGGCGAGTAGATCAGTTCGTACCCGTTGCGCAGGTGTTCGTTCTGCCAGAAGTCTTCGATCAGTTTCCGGACCATGGCGCCTTTCGGGTGCCAGTAGATCAGGCCCGGGCCGGCTTCCTGTGGGTGAATGCTGTAAAGATCCAGTTCTTGCCCGAGCCGGCGGTGGTCCCGTTTTTTTATTTCCTCCAGATGTTTCAGGTGGTTATCAACTTTGGTCTGGCTGTCAAAAGCTGTGCCGTAGATCCGCTGGAGCATTTTATTGTGTTCGTTGCCGCGCCAGTAAGCGCCGGTCGCGTTTAAAAGTTTATAACTGCCGGCCAAACCGGTGTGGGGGATGTGCGGACCCCGGCAGAGATCGATAAAATCACCGTGCTGGTACAGGGTGATCTTTTCGTCGGTCAGTTCATTGAGCATCTCTACTTTATAGGGCTGTTTCTGTTCGGTCATCAGCTTGATCGCTTCGGCTCGTGAGATCTCGATTCGTTTAAAAGGTTTTTTTTCCTTGATAATGCGTTTCATTTCTTTGGATATTTTTTCCAGGTCGGGTTCGGTGAACGGTTGAGCGACGTCAAAATCATAGTAGAACCCGTTTTCGATGGACGGTCCGATTGCCAGCTTGACGTCGGGATAGAGTTTTTGGACCGCCTCAGCCATAATATGCGAGGTACTGTGCCGGAGGATTTCCAGCCCCTCGGGAGTATCGGCGGTGATGAACTCGACCGCGGCGTCGTCCGGCAGAGGGGCTTTCAGATCGACAACGGTACCGTTAACTTTACCGGCAAGGATCCCCCTGGTTTTCTGGCCTGATTTTTTGATCGCTTCGGCCAGAGTGCTCTGGTCCGGCAATTCTAAACTCTGGGCATTCAATTTTAGTTTGATCATAATTCGGTATATCGGATATCGGCCGTGTCACGCAATTTTTCATAGAGGCGAAACAGTCCGTCATTGATCTTCAGGTTACGTATTTTTTTTTCTATTCCAGTCTGAATTTCCGGATCGTCAAAATTTTTCACCTGACTTTCTTTATCCTCTACTTTAACGATGACAAAGCTGTTTTGGGTTTCGATCAACGGGCTAACCTGGCCGGTGGACAACTGGTAAATGACTTTTTCCATGTCCGGGGCGAAAGAACCGCGTTCGGTCCAGCCCCAATCGCCGCCGGAATTAGCTTTGATCTCGGAATACTGTTTCGCCAGTTCGGCGAAACCATCTTTTTTTTTCAGTTCCTCAAT
>DAOWBV010000153.1 GCA_030633885.1 Planctomycetota bacterium | reverse complement strand
CCCGACAAAAACTGTCGGGATTTAATTCGCCCGGATAACTTACGTCGGTCTACGCGCGACGTAAGCTATGGGCTCATTAAAAAAATATGAGAGTATTTACCCGCGGTGATATGGATGGATTGACCAGCTTGGTTTTTCTGAGCATGGCCGAAGATGTCAGCGAGATCGCTTTTGCTCATCCGAAGGATATGCAGGATGGGAAAGTACCGGTCACGACCAATGATATCATTACTAACCTGCCTTATGTACCGGGCTGTGGAATGTGGTTCGATCATCACGTTTCTGAGGACCGGAAGCTTGAGGGGATCGGTTCATACAAAGGTAAGTTTGCCGTGGCCTCCAGTTGCGCTTCGATCATTTATAAGTACTACCACCGGCCGGAGTTTGAAAAGTTCAAAGACCTGCTCGCGGCGACTGACCGATTAGACGCGGCTAATTTGACCAAAGAGGACGTGGAAAACTCGAGCGGCTGGATACTGCTGGGGTTAACGCTTGATCCCCGGACCGGGCTAGGACCCGAGTTCCGCAAGTATTTTCGCTGGCTAGTCGAATATGTCAAAGAACTTCCTCTGGAGAAGATTCTTGAGCATCGCGAGGTGAAAAAAAGATGCGATCGTTTGCTTAATGAACATAAACAATTTAAAGATCTTCTCGAAAAGCACTCACGGCAGGATGGGAATGTTATTATCACGGACTTCCGCGGCGTTAAAAACCTGCCGGCCGGCAACCGTTTCATTGTTTTTACGCTCTATCCGGAAGCCAATGTCGAGGTCCGGATCTTCGGTGGCAAGGCTGGTAATACCGTTATTGCCGTCGGGCACAGCATATTTAACCGGACGTGTCAGGTCAATGTCGGCGAATTATTAGCTGGTTATGGCGGCGGCGGGCATCGCGGGGCGGGCACCTGCCAGATCGAGAATGAAAAAGCCGAGGCCACGATCGCCGAGATCATCGCTCAACTTAAAAAACAGTAATCGGATTCGGACTCGATTAGAGATTGTATTTTAGTTTAATCAACTTACCAACATACCCTGATTATACGGAATCCGCTCAACTCGGCATTAGTTTTTAAAAGAAAGGAAATCGAGATGAGGTCATCAAGCAGATTAGAGGACATTTTTGCAGTTTCTTTAATTGTATGCTTTTTCATGCCTTGGGTGAGTTTAGGAGGCCTTATCAGTTTTTCTGGATATCAAATTCCTGATTTAGTTAAAGGGGTTAGCTCATTGGTTTCTGCGTTTAGCGATGAACCACAGCCAATGAATAAAAAGCTATATATTCTTTACCTTCTATACTTAATACCTATATGCAGTGTCACGACAATTGTGTTGGGTAGAAAAGGCATTAGTTCGCGAATCAGTTCTCTTTTTGCAGGTTTAACTCCCTTGGCGGCTTTTACCTACTGCCTATCTAAAAGCGGGACAGACATTTTTGAAGGAATGGCAATAGGTGCATGGTTGACAATCATTGCCGCCGTTGGCATCCTCGTTTCGTTGTTTATGTCGAACGACTCTAAAAAAACACAAGAGCAAACTTAACAATTTTGCTATAATATCGTAAAATACACCTGCCGATATAAATAAATTTACGTAATTATTTAGCCTAATGAAATTGCGAGAGGATTTTAACACACCCCTAAATTCCCTCTTGATAGAGGGGACTTCAGGCGGCTAAAATTTTTTATAATGATCCCCCAAGACATAAAAAAAAGAGTTTCAGAGCTTCATCGTCAGATCAACGACCACAATCACCGTTACTATGTGCTTGACGATCCCGAGGTTTCCGACGCCCAGTACGATCGGTTGCTGCGGGACCTAAGTGAACTAGAAGAAAAACATCCTGATCTAATCACGCCTGACTCCCCCACCCAGCGGGTCGGCGCCCAGCCATCCGAAAAATTCACGACCGTGCAACACCAGGAACGGATGTACAGCCTGGAAAACGTGATGACGGAAAAAGAGCTGGACGAATGGCATGAAAGACTGTTGAAATCAGCCCGCGAGATCAAACCAGACATTAAAGAATTGGAGTTAGTTGTTGAGCCCAAGATTGACGGCGCGGCTGTGGAGCTGGTTTATAAAAAAGGACGGTTAATCGTTGGGTCGACTCGGGGCGACGGGCTGACCGGTGAAGATACTACCGGTAACCTGAAAACGATCAGGGCGGTGCCGCTGCAATTGATCGGGCAAAAAGTTAAGGTTCCGGCCCGGCTGGACGTACGGGGAGAAGTTTATATCGCCAAGGAAAAATTTAATGAATTTAACCGCCAGCAGATAAAAGCCGGCAAAGAACCTTTTGCCAATCCCCGTAACGCGGCCGCCGGGAGTCTCCGTCAGTTGGATTCGAAAATTACCGCCCTTCGTCCTCTGGATATCATGATCCACGGGGCCGGGAGTATTAAAGGCAAATCATGGAAAACTCATTCTGAATTATTAGAGGCCATTTTTCGATTGGGGATCAAAACGGTTAAACCCGTGAAAGTCTGCCGGAATTTAGATGAAGTAAAAAAATATCACACGGATCTATTGAACAAACGGGATGAGATCCCTTATGAGATCGATGGAATTGTTATCAAGGTCAATGATCTGGAACTGCAGAAACGGATCGGAGTGCGGACCCGGACGCCCCGCTGGGCGGTCGCCTATAAATTTCCGGCCCGGGAAGAGACAACGCGATTGTTGGATATCAAAGTGCAGGTTGGTCGGACCGGTGCCTTGACGCCGGTAGCTATCCTTGAACCCGTTAAAGTCGGCGGGGTCGAAGTTTCTCGTGCTACTTTACATAATCAGGATGAGATCAAGCGGTTGGGTCTGAAGATCGGCGATTGGGTAGTGGTGAAACGTTCGGGTGATGTCATTCCCAAGATAATCAAATCAATTGTTTCTAAGCGGACCGGCAAAGAAAAATCTTTTAAGATGCTTCAAAAATGCCCGGTCTGTCAATCAGGCATTGTTTTACCGGAAGGTGAGATCGTACCGCGTTGTCCGAATCTGGGTTGTCCGGCTCAGGTGAAAGGTGCCTTGCAGCATTTTGTCAGTCGGGGGGCGATGGATATTGAAGGCCTGGGCTCAAAGATCATCGAACAATTAGTGGATAAAAAATTGGTCAAAGATCCGGCTGATCTTTATGAGCCGGCCATACAGGGAAAACTATTACAATTAGAAAGAACGGGCGATAAACTGGTCGGTAATATTATGCTGGCGATTGATAAATCCAGGCAAACCACCCTGCCGCGTTTTATTTACGCCTTGGGGATTCGTCATGTCGGCGAAGCGACGGCGGTTATTCTGGCCGAGCAGTTTCGGACGATAGAGAATTTGGAAAAAGCTTCCCGGGAAGAACTGGAGTCGATCCATGAAGTCGGCCCCATCGTCGCCCGGAGTATTTTTGATTTCTTCCAAAATCCCAATAACAAAAAAATTGTTTTGCGGATGCAACGTTCTGGTGTAAAATACGACCCGGTTATCGGCAAGAAAAAAGGTAAACTGGCCGGGCAAGTATTTCTTTTTACCGGCGAGTTGGCCAAGTTCGGTCGGACGGAAGCGAAACGGTTGGTCCGGGAGAACGGTGGCCGGGTTTCCGCCACGGCCAGCAAAAAAGTTGATTACGTCGTGGCCGGAACAGACCCGGGCTCAAAATTAGAGAAAGCTAAAAAATCGGGGATCAAAATAATCTCCGAAAAAGAATTTATCAAATTGGTGATGTAGCGGAGACCTTTAGGTCTCCATACGGCAATGATAAAACGTAAGAAGAATCGTTTGCCTTTAGAGGTTTATAGAGGGTTAAGAGCTTATCATTTAACGATATGTGCTCAAAACGCTAAAAAAGTATTTACAAACGAAAGAGAAATTAAATATCATCTAAAGACGATTGATAATTGTTCTCGTAAATATAATTTTGAAATCCTTGGATATTGTTATATGCCGGATCATGTTCATTTGTTAATATCCAGTGTTGATGAAAAAGCTCCTTTGGTTAGATTTATAAAAGATTATAAGCAGATTACTGGTTATAACTATCGTCAGCATAACAATCAGGTATTGTGGCAAAAAAGTTATTATGATCATATTCTGCGAAAAGAAGAAGATATATTAACGGTAATCCGGTATTTATTTAAAAACCCTGTTAGAAAAGGAATTGTTGATCAGTTTTCGCAATATCCTTTTTTAGGCTCGTTAAAATGGGGAAAAGAAATATTTAACATGATAGGGAATTAGTGGAAACCTGAAGGTTTCCGCTACATCAGATTTTTAAGGAGCGATGCTATGTCCGAAAAAAAAGAACAAATGACCCCGGTTTTTATTGAGGCCTTTGATCTGGATGATGCCTGGTTCCAATGCCTGAATAAGATCCTGGATCAGGGCCATGTTTATAAGGTTACCCGCGGTAGTTTTGAGGGACAGAAACGTCTGGAGTTTGATTATGTGGTCGTTCAGATCAGACAGCCGTCACACCGGCCGATTATTCCTTTGATGCCCGAAGGGTGCGGTATCCCGGCCCCGACTTCTCTGGAATATGTCGAGCAATACATGAATTATCTTCTGACCGGCGACAAGCAGAAAGGCGAAGATTATACCTATGGTGAACGATTGGTTGACCCGAAAGTTAAACTGCCTTCTTCAGCTGAAGGGCAGGCGATCACGGTTGATTCCAAACAGTTGATCAAAGAATTACCGTTGAAGGTTAACCAGATCGATGAAGTGGTTAATATTTATAAAACCCAGGGATTTGGGACCAATCAGGCGGTGATGGAGATCGGCATGCCGTCTGAT
>DAOWBV010000137.1 GCA_030633885.1 Planctomycetota bacterium | reverse complement strand
TGGCAATAATCGGTCCTGCTATATTACTTTTGACGAAAAGACCATTAATTATCACCGGTTGGAATATGATATAAAAACTACCCAGGAAAAAATATACGAGATACCGGAATTAGACCGGTTTTTCGCTGAACGTTTAGAGAAAGGACATTAAAAGGGTATGGCCCAGATCAAAATCACGGCCCGGCACACGACTCTGACTGACGATTTAAAGGATTACGCTTTAGCGAAAGCGGAAAAATTAGGTAAGTATCACCGCCGTTTAAATAAGATCGAGATCATAATCAAGCAAAGCAAGAATAGCTTTACCGCCGAGATGATTATTTCTGTCCCCCGTTCTTCGCCTATTGTCGGGCAGGTCACTGATCAGTCCTGTTTCGCGGCGCTTGATTTCCTGACCGATAAAATGGAGCGTCAGTTGACCAAGTTAAAGGGCAAGGCCAGAACGCGCCGGCACCGGCTCCGGGTCAACAAGACTAAAATGAAATGGCGGGGAACGGCCGAACTGAAAAAAGAAGAGTTCGGCGAGCTGGAACAGGACGACTGGTATTAAGCAAATCAATTTTTAACCAAGTAAGTTTTTCAACGAGGAGATGACGCGATGAAATTTTCTGACTTTATCATCAGGGGGACCGTGATCAAAGAGCTTAAGAACAACGATAAAAAAGATGTCATTCAAGAGATGGTCGAAACCATTAAAAGCGTCTACAAATTAACGACCCCGAAAACTGCTGAGATCGTGGAAGCCCTGATGAAGCGCGAAAAGATCGGTAGTACCGGTATTGGTCATGGGGTGGCCGTTCCGCACGCCAAAATACCGGGTTTGAAAACTGTTCTTGGCGCGTTCGGGCGCTCTCGGGACGGAATTGATTTTAACGCCATCGATGGGGCGCCGGTAAATCTGGTTTTTACCATTCTGGCTCCGCCGGACCGGGCCGAAGCGAATCTGCAGGCTCTGCAACGCGTTTCCCAGTCTATTCGGCAGGCGAATTTCTGCAAGTTTTTAAAAGAAGCTAAAGATATAAAAGAAATCGTCGAGATTTTCAAAGAATCCGATGAGAACATTAAATAAGCCGGGTGATCGTCGATGCAATTGGAGAAGGATGTAAAAATCACCAACAAATTAGGGATTCACGTAAGACCCGCGTCCCGGATCGCGGACACCGCCAATAAATTTAAGTCAAAAATCACCTTTATCAAAGACGGTTTCGAAGTCAACGCCCGCAGTATTATTGAACTCCTGACCTTGGCCGCCGGCCAAAATACGGCGATTAAAATCAAAAGTGAAGGTGAGGATGCCGAAGCCGCGCTTCAGGCGATCGTTAATTTGATCGAAAGTAATTTCGAGGAAAAAAACAATGGAAATAAAAAAAGGGATCGCGGTTTCACCGGGGATTAGTGTCGCCCGGGCCTTTATTCTGGATAGTGAGGAATACCGTATTCCATTACGCTACATTGACGCGAAGGATATCGGGAAGGAGATCACCCGTTACGAGGACGCTATCCATCTTTCCGTTAAGGAGCTGGATAATATCCGGAAGCGTTTTGCCCGTCGGTTAGGGGAGGACGCCGCCCCGATCGTGGAAGCGCACATGAAGATGCTTCAGGACGAGCATGTCAAGGCGCAGGTGATCGAAAATATCAAAAAAAATAAATATTCACCGGAGTACGCGATTTCCCGGGTGCTCCGCCGTTACACCAAAGCCCTTTATTCCGCGCACGATACTTTTTTTACCAACCGGATCCAGGATATTAATGATATCGAACGCCGTCTTTTGAAAAACCTGCTGGAAGAACGGCGGGAAGAATTGGGTGATCTGAAAGAACCGGTTATTCTGGTCGCCCACGATCTGTCGCCGACCCAGACGATCACGCTGGATCGGAGTAAGATCAAAGGTTTTGTCACTGACGTTGGCGGTAAAACTTCTCATACCGCGATCATTGCCCGGATGCAGGGCATTCCGGCGGTCGTCGGCCTCAATTCGATCAGCCTGGACGTTTCCGGCGGAGATACCATCATCATTGACGGTAACAGTGGTCTTGTTATTATTGATCCCGATGAGGAAACGATCAAGAAATACTCGGCCATGGGCAAGAGCTATGTGGTTTTTGAGAAGAAATTGATCCAGGAACTCAAAGGCCAACCGGCGGTGACCAAAGACGGGCATAAAGTAACCCTTTTTGCTAATGTTGAGTTACCGCAGGAGGTCCCGTTGGCCCTGAAGTATGGTGCGGAAGGAATTGGTCTTTTCCGGACCGAATTCCTCTACAACACACCGCAACGGGCACCGACCGAGAGGGAACATTTTGACGTTTATAAAAAGATCGCTGTTCAGTCCCGTGACCGGCAGATTGTTATCCGGACCATGGACCTGGGTGCGGATAAGATCCAGGTCGGGGGCGGAAATAAAGAAAAAAATCCTTTTCTCGGTTGTCGGGCGATCCGGTTCTCCTTGCTTAACCCGGACTCGTTCCGGACCCAGTTGCGGGCCATTCTCCGGGCTTCGGAATACGGGTATATCAGCCTGATGTTTCCCATGATCTCCTCCCTCAGCGAATTGCGGGATGCTAAAGAGATACTGGAGGACGTTAAGGATAAATTGACGCAGGATAAAATCCCCTTTAACCAAAAACTCAAAGTGGGTATAATGATCGAGGTTCCGTCCGCCGCGATGATCGCGGATCTGCTGATTAAAGAAGTCGATTTTTTCAGTATCGGGACCAACGACTTGATCCAGTACGCGCTCGCGGTGGACCGGGGCAATGAATGCGTGGCTTCTCTTTATCAACCCGCGCACCCGGCCGTCTTAAGATTAATTAAAAGTGTTATTGACGAAGGGGCTCGGCATCATAAAAATGTGGCCATGTGTGGTGAAATGTCCGGTGACTGGGTTTATACGATTCTTCTGCTTGGTCTGGGATTGAAAACATTCAGTATGTCTCCGATCGTTATCCCGGAAGTAAAAAAAATTATCCGTTCGGTAACCATGGTTGAAGCGAAAAAGATCAGCGCTAAAGCGATGGCGTCCCAAAACGCGCAGGAAACAGCTGATTTCCTGAAAGAATATACCAGTCGGATTGTGCCTCAGTTCTCGTAATAGTGGGGAGAGGGGTCGTTATGTTAAGGAAAACAGGTCTTTATTTTTTGGTCATTGTTTTCGGGATAGTTTGCCTGACGCCCGGATCAGCCGACGCCCTGGGTATTCGATTAAAAAACGGCAGGGTGTTGCAGGGCGAGATCATGGACTATGACGAAGACGGATTCCAATTCAAACTCTGGACGACCGGCGGTGTTGTTCATATCGCCTGGTATAACCTTACTTCTCAGGAGATTACCCGGGTCAATAATCTGCTTAACGTCAAACCGGTTACCGAAAAACTGAAAGGTTACCGGATCTACACTAACCAGAATATTGCTTTCGAAGGGTTTCCTCTTGAGAACACCGATGAAAAACTGGTTTTAAAGAATATTGAGGAAACCGATACTTTCCTTAAGAAAAATATTTTAAAGATGGAGCCGATCGAGCTGGATCTGCTGGCCGTTTATACTAAAGATGAACTTTATCAGAAGAAATACGAGCGATACGATTTGACGAAAGGGTCGAATAATTATAAATTGGCTCAGTATTGCCGGGACGTCCTGAATGAGTACGGATTAGCTGAAAAGCATTTTTTGGAAGCGTCCAAACTTGACCCGTCCTTGAAATCGCAAGTGGAAAAAGCGCTGCTGGAGCAGGAAAAAATGTCCCTGAATTGGGAGATCCAGAAGATTAATACCTTGCTCCGCAAAGAAAGCATCGCTGAAGCCCGGGTCCTTCTTGAAGAGACCAAAGAAAATTTCGACTTGACCAATTCTGAGATCAAGGAAATTCTGGATGAAGTGGCCGCCCGGATCGATGGAGCCGAAAAAGGACTGAAAGAAGAACGCCGGAAAGAGATCAATCGGAAAATCGTCACTGATTGGCACCGGGTTTTAAAATCATTGCTGAAAAGAACCGCCGCTGATAAAAGATTGACTTTTTCCGACGCTTGTCAGTACGTGGCTTCTATTTTAAGAAAAGAGCTGGTCTTTAAGCTGGCGAAAGACTACAAGATCAGTGAAATTGAGGTGGAGAATTACTGGGAGGAACGTGATCTGGAGACCGTGCCGAAAAAGACCGCCGGTTATGGTGATGGCAGTTATTGGGCTAGTTATCGATTAAAAAGACCGGCCCGGAGTGACGGTCAAGCCTGGGCGACCTATCGGCAAAAAGCGCGGGAGATCGGGGAAGCAAAAATGAGGGCCGCCGGTCAAAACCGGTTGATTACGATTGATGCCTGGTGGAATAAGGCTGGTACAACGAAAAGAACTAAATGGTTGGAAGCTTATTTTGCTGAACGTCAGATGAAAATAATCGAGAAAAGGGAAGAAAACTGTACGAAATGCCAGGGTAAGGGTGTTGTTGGGTCCGCCTGCGACTTATGCGATCGCTGCATAGGCGGGACTTTGGAAGTAACTATTGAGTATTATTGATTTTTTTACCTTCGAAAGAATATCCCGTGGCAAGCCACGGGGATGTCCTCCAGAGGCGGATCCGCCTTGGGCGGAAAGGGCGATGGACGAATCCTCCGTAGCCTGCTTGCCGGGCGAAGGAGGATTTTCTAACTATCGGGGCAACTTAAAGGAGAAAGCAAGATGCGCAAGTTAATGAATGGTTTGCTGATGGGGTGTCTGGTGATTTTATTGTTGACCGGGTGCTTTAAGGTAAAAATGGTGGTTAAGGTGAACTCGGATGGCAGTGGAACCATGGAATCGACCATGGGTATGGCTAAAGAAACATTGGATATGATGGCGGCCATGGGTGGTGCCGAAGGCGCTGAACAGCCGGATCTTACGGCTCAGATGACTGAACAGGCCCGGGCGGGCGCGGCCCAGATGGGCGAAGGCGTTAAATTCGTGGAACTTAAACAGTCAACCGAAGGCGAAATGACCTATTTTACCTCTATTTATTCGTTTGAGAATATCAATAAGGTAAAAACGTCTATGTCCGGTGCCAACAAGATGGGGGCCGGTGGCGGCAACGAAGAAACATTCAGTTTTAAATTTAGAAAATTGGATGATGGAACCAGCGAATTGGTCGTCGCCAATCCTTTCGCGAAAAAAATGGCAGAAGGAATGGATAAAGCGGCCGGTGAAGAAGGCGGCTTGGTCGAAGAATGTGCTTGCAAAGAAGAAGGTGCCTGCGAAGAAGAAGGTGTCTGCGAAAAAGGTGGTGCTGAAGAAGGAGCTGAAGGAGATGGGGGTATGGACGAAGCCGCCAATGAGATGGCCATGCAGATGTTCAAGGGTATGGCGGTCTCATTTGAACTCGTCTGCGGTAACGAGATTGTCAGTAGTAACGCCACCAAAGCTGTCGATAACAGAGTAACCCTGATGGAGATGGATTTCGGGAAACTTATGGAGAACAAAGAGAAGTTCGAGACGTTCGGCAAGCAATTTGGTGGTATGCAGAGTGATCAGGCGAAAATGATGCAAACCATGAAAACGATCTTTGGGCAGATCGACGGTTTTA
>DAOWBV010000213.1 GCA_030633885.1 Planctomycetota bacterium | reverse complement strand
GTCGTTTCCGCCAGAGGACGGATCTGTCCGCCGAAGGACGGACTCGCCCTGGAGAGCCTCAGGCACTGACAGGCGGGCGTCCGAACGCCAGCCCGACAGAGCCATTCTGGCGGGGTTCGGCCGGGCGGACAGAAAAAGTTTTATTTATAAAGAAAACTATTTAACATCCCGATATAACCTCTGGATGATTTAAAGAAGTTGACTTAATAAGATTTATTTATGAAAAAGAAAAAACCAGCGAAATCCAGAAAAAATAAAAAGTCGTTGCCTAAGACAAAGACTAAAGCGAAAACCAGGAAAAAGACCGGGAAGTTCATGGTCGTCGTGGAATCGCCGGCCAAGATCAAAACGCTTAGTCGTTTTCTCGGTCCGGCTTATATTTTCAAGGCTTGTTATGGTCACTTTCGCGATCTGCCCTCGAACAAATTCGGCCTGGATATTAAAAAAGACTTTAAGCCCAATTATCAGATCATGAAGTCCCGGGCCAAGATCGTGAGCGAATTAAAAAAAACCGCCAGGCAGGTCGATATTGTTTTTCTGGCTTCGGATCCGGATCGGGAAGGGGAAGCGATCGCCTGGCACCTGCGTGAAATCCTGGAGTTACCGGACGAACAGATCAAGCGGGTGGCTTTCAATGAAATCACCGCCACGGCCGTTCGGGATGCTTTTAAGGAGCCACACGAAATATCCAAGGATATGTTTGAGGCCCAACAGACCCGTCGATTCCTGGACCGGATCGTCGGCTACAAGCTTTCTCCTCTTTTATGGAAAAAGATCGCCCGTGGTTTAAGTGCCGGTCGGGTTCAGTCGGTCGCCGTGAAGCTGGTGGTGGAGCGCGAAAAAGAAATCCAGGACTTTAAACCGCGGGAATACTGGAAAATTACGGCCGAATTAACCGGGGCTGATCAATCATCCTTTCAGGCTGAGCTTAACCGGTTGAACGCTCATAAATTCGGTAGTCCTTCTGATGAAAAGTCCGAATGCTGGTTGGGCGCGGAAGCCGAAGTCAAGAAATTGTCCGGTCAACTGGATCAAGCCGAATTTATTGTTTCCCGGGTAACCGTGAAGGAAAGTAATCAATCCCCGGCGCCGCCGTTCATTACCAGTACTTTGCAGCAAGGGGCGTCCACCCAGTTAGGGTTCAGTACCAAAAAAACCATGCTGGTCGCTCAGCAATTATATGAAGGGGTTGACCTGCCCGAAGGTTCGACCGCTTTGATCACCTATATGCGGACCGATTCCGTCCGGATGAGTTCGAGCGCGATGCAGGAATGCCGGAAATTTGTTCAGGGTCATTACGGCGCCGAGTACCTGCACGAAAAAACGAGGGTTTTTAAATCGCGTAAGTCCGCTCAGGAAGCGCACGAGGCTATCCGCCCAACCTACGTTAGCAAGACACCGGATAGCATTCAATCATATTTAACGCCGGAACAGTATAAACTTTATCGGATCATCTGGAATCGTTTTGTCGCTACCCAGATGGCCGCGGCCCGGTGGCAGAGTCGGTCGGTGGTCATTGAAGTTAATTTAGATCAACCATTGAGTTTGGGTGTTTTTCGTCGGGACGAAAAGAGCGGTCAAGCGGTCACCGATAATATTTCATTACAAAAATGCTCTTTTTCAGCCAGTGGGCGTAAATTATTATTCAAAGGATTTCTGGTTCTGGCTAACCCGGAAGAGGTCGCCTTGCCGTCTTTTAAGGAACAGGATAAATGCTCGCTGGTGCGGATCGCGCCGGTTCAGGCTTTTACCCAGCCGCCGCCGCGTTATAACGAAGCTTCGCTGGTCCGGACTCTGGAAAAACACGGCATTGGCCGACCCAGTACTTACGCCCCGATCATTTCCACGATTCAGGACCGGGGCTACGTTAGCCGGGTCGGTCGGAGTCGGCAACTTCAGGCGACCGAGCTGGGGATCCTGGTAACCGATAAACTGGTGAAATTTTTCCGGGATATTATGGATCCCGGTTTTACGGCCCAGATGGAGGAAAAACTGGATCAGATCGAAGCAGCCAAAATTAAATCACTGGATGTTTTGAAAGAATACTACGAACTTTTCGCCAAAGACCTGGCCGTGGCCACCGAAGAGATGACTTCGGAAAAAGGTAAAGAGTCCGGTCAAAAATGCGACAAGTGTGGTCAGCCGTTAGTTAACCGCTGGAGTCGTTACGGCTCTTTCCTGGCCTGCAGCGGTTACCCGAAATGTAAAAATATTGTCACGCCGAAAAAAGAACCTCCTCAGGAGACCGGGGAAAAATGCGATAAATGTGGCCAGCCCATGGTCAAGCGGTCCGGTCGACGGGGTGATTTCATTGCCTGTTCCGGATTTCCCAAATGCCGGAACACCAAGTCAGTCGATCAAACCAAGGATCAACCCGACAATAATTCCGATTCAGAGAAAAAAGACTGAATTTCGTTGCCAACCAAATAGTTTTGTGATAAAATCCGGTCGAAGCAGAGATTTATTGTAAATTTTTTTTGATGGGGGTATTATGCGACCGGATAATACTAAATTCGCCCAGACTCATGAATGGGTAGCAGTGGAAGGCGATGTGGCGACCGTTGGCTTGACTGACTTTGCCGTTCAGCAATTAAGTGATCTTGTTTTTATTGACTTGCCCAAGGTGGGACAGGAGGTCAAACAGGGTGAACCTTTCGGTGAAGTTGAATCGGTTAAAGCAGTCTCTGACCTGAATGCCCCGGTTTCCGGCGAAGTCACCG
>DAOWBV010000219.1 GCA_030633885.1 Planctomycetota bacterium | reverse complement strand
TTCGATCATGGGCATAGGGTATTTGTTCAGCTCGATGACGTTATCCAGGAACCGGACCGCCATATGGACGATCTTTTTCAGGCGCGGGAAATTGACCCCGTTTTTATCGACCATCAGGGACAGGTTGATGGAACCGAGATTGCATGATTCGTAGGGCAGGAGCGGTTGCTCGCCGCAGGGGTTGGTGCTTTCGATCTTACCGGCCTGCGGGGTCGGGTTGCCTTTATTGAGCCGATCGAGAAAAACTATGCCCGGTTCGCCTGATTTCCAGGCATGATCGACGATGCTATCAAATACCTTTTTAGCTTTCAGTTTGCCGATGACTTTCTTATTGCGGGGGCTGACCAGATCGTAATCCTCGTCGTTTTCGACCCGTTTCATGAAATCTTCTGAGATACCGACCGAAATATTGAAGTTATTCAACTGGTTCTCTTCGTCTTTGGCAACAATAAATCCTTCGATATCCGGGTGATTATAGTCCAGGATAGCCATATTCGCGCCCCGGCGGAACCCGCCCTGGTTGATGGCCTCGGTTGCTTCGTTAAAGACCTTCATGAACGAGATCGGGCCGCTGGACATCCCGTGCGAAGTGGAGACCAGGTCGTTTTTCGGTCGGATCCGGGAAAAGGAAAAGCCCGTGCCGCCACCGCTTTTGTGGATCAGGGCGGTATTTTTGATGATCTCGAAGATACTGTCGATGGAATCGTCCACCGGCAGGACGAAACAGGCGGATAATTGCTGTAATTCGCGGCCGGCATTCATTAAAGTGGGGGAGTTCGGCATGAACTCGAGACTGGCCATGGCGTTATAGAAAGTTTTGGCCCATTTTTTTTCGTTGGCCTTGGGATCGAAGATCTTTTCCGCGCTGGCGATGTTCCGGGCGACCCGGGCAAGCATGTCAGCCGGGGTTTCAATGCATTTTCCCCGTCGGTCACGGCGTAAGTAACGCCGTTCAAGAACCTTACGAGCGTTTTCAGTAAATTTCGGTTCCGGCCAGTCCTGATTATTGTTATTTTGAGTTGAATCCGGGTCAGTATAGTACACTTTGGCCATGATAGACGTCCTTTCGACACAAGAGGGGTTTAAAGGGCAGTTTTCAGCACTACTACGTGTAGTGTTTGGTACCAATTATACCACAACAAATGGTATTGTCAAGGGGAAAGCGTAAATTACGAAAAGAAAATCTTGTTCTATCCCGAAACTATTGTTTCGTTTATAAAAACTGTTAATTTTCTCGGAATTTTTTGGGATTTTGGGGGTCAAGAAGTGTACAATAATTACGATCGGTAGAGCGAAGTAGGCGGATTAAACTGATTTTGTAGCGGAAACCTTTAGGTTTCCATTGAAATAATGGAAGGCTGAAGCCTTCCGCTACATCAGAGTCGTCTTTATGAAAAAGAAAAAGATCATTATATTCACTGCCGCGTATGGGGGCGGGCACAACAGCGTGTCCAATGCCTTACGCGATTATCTGGTTAAGCGTTACGCGACAAGGGTTTCGGTCGAAATAATAGATTTTATGGAACGGTTCGCGGTCTGCTCAATTATGACTTATTTCGGTAGTTCGCAGTTCTCTGCTGGAATGGGCGATTCGTCAGCCGACGAGGCCGGGACGGGCTCGCTGACTTCCGGTGTCGTTGAGATCTTACCTTTGGTTATCCGGACCAGACTGTAATGGGCCGCCAGATAGATACCGCCGCCGACGATCAGGAAATCAATCAGTCTGATAACCGCCAGAAAACTTGCCGCCTGATGGAGTTCCACCCCGATCAAAGCGAAAATACCGATCTGACCGCCTTCAAAAATACCGATACAGCCCGGTGTGACCTGAAGTGATTGCAGGAATTGGGAAAGTGTAAAGATCACGGCCAGTTGGCTCAGGGTAAAAACGTCACCGCCGGTCAGGAACCAGAAAAAGACCAGCGGTTTAAGAAAAGCGGTGGTGATGGAGCAGAGGTTGAAAAAGAAAGCCAGCAGGGCCGCCCGCCAATCGTGTTTAAAGGCCTGATGGATCAGCTCTTCGGTCCGGGCCAGCTTCGGGATGATCTTTTCGATCCGCTTCTTCCATAATCCTTTACTGCCGATCCAGCGGACCAATCGGGTGACAAACTGATAGTTTCCGAAAATACTCCGGACGACGGAATAAAAAAAGAGTCCGAGGATAACATCGCAGACCAGCAAGGTGATCCAAACACCGGGTGGGAGGCTCAATTTTTCCGACTGCAGGACCATGGCGATGGTACCGAGATAGATAAACAGGAGTAAGGCCGCCAGTTCCTGGAATTTAGCGAAAATTGCCGTAGAAAATATCTTGCTCTTGGAAGTGTGGCATAACTTACCG
>DAOWBV010000149.1 GCA_030633885.1 Planctomycetota bacterium | reverse complement strand
GAAAAGAGTTTTCTTTAACACCGACCGCTATTACTAAAGCGGCCAGGCGGATTAAAGATCGAATAAAACGAGAGAGGAAGTTGCGGAAAGATGTTCGAAAAATCCTTAATTCCGTTTTCAAGGTTTGACCCTAAAATGGCCTCTTGGGAATATCGAGAATCCTTTTTCTTGTGGTTCAGCTTAGGCGAAAAACCACAAAAGTCTCAGAAAGATTGGAAGAATGCACCTGTTTGGGGAAAGGCTAGCGGCAACCCTAAGCGATAAAAATGGAGGTTATACCATCATGAAGATATTTATATTTTTTTTGATGATAATTTTGTTTATAGGTAGTTGTGACAATAAGACGAATGACATTAATAATAGTCAAAAAAATGTAGGGAATACTTTTGGTTTAAATGCCATTTGGGGGCAAACGCATGATAATTTTAGATGCCAAGTTATACCCCTAACTAAGGCATGCTATCGTAACGACTGGATTAAATTTAAAGTGAATATACAGAATTTAAGTGGGAAAACCACTAATGTCCTTGTTAAGTAACTTCTGTACCGCCTCGAATCGAGTTTAATTGTCTGTGTAAGGTGTTTACTTCGTCGATATGTAAGGTAAAGTCTAAATTGGTTAAGTGAGCCAACTCAAATATATTGAGTTTTAGGATTTTTAGACAGAATATTCCTGTGCCTCAGAAAATTGTATTTTGTTGACATTAGCTCAAGCTGTTTTTTTGAGCCGATAAGACTTCAGTAACCCATTCCCAAAAGTAATCCTCACAATCCGTCCTTTTATACTCTTGGCATCTTTGGCTGGTTTATCTCTGGGTTTGTAAAAATACACCTCATCCGGCGTTTGACCGTCCAGGGCCTCATGCGGACGGTGTTCGTTATAATAAGTTAGATATTCCTTGAGTAGCTTATCTACTCTGTCTCGAGAGAAAAATAGAAAGAGATTCAAGAATTCATATTTCAGAGATAAAAAGAATCGTTCGACTTTACTATTACCATTGGCTTTACCAATATTGGCATAACGGTGAGTAATACCCTGCTCTTTCATATAATTCTTGAAATCATTGGCGGTGAATTGCGTTCCCTTATCACTGATTAAATATTTTGGCTTACCCCGACCTTGTCGGGGCTGGCCAAATATTAGAACCGCTTCTTTAAACTTTTTTATCGTCCACTGCGCGGTGGGGTGAAAAGTCGTGGTCAGAATCATCACTTTTCTTGAATAATGATCCAGAATGGCCAGAATATATAATGGCTTAAACCAAACATAAACAGTCGTCAGGTCAATACTCCAGGTATGATTGGGATATTTACCGTTAACCGCTTTGGCTTTGACGGGTTTTTCCTTTTTATTTGCTTTCCGGTAATCAGGCTTGGGTGAATTAAGGATATTTCGCACGGTTGACGGAGAAACATAGACCCCTATCTTCCATATGGCCAGAGCGATTTTCCACCGGCCCCAATACGGATTATCCTGATGGATTTCCCAAACGAGACTAACAATACTGACTGGTGTTCGATTCGGGGATGTATGATATTTTCGGATACGGGACGCAAGATTCAATATGCCACCTTGAAGCTGATTTAAATATTTAATCACCGAAGTTCTTGAAATCGGCAAGTATTGTCTGACTTTACGAAGCGAGACATCAAATCTCAACTTAAAATAGATAATCTGCAATTTCTTGCATAAACATGGTCGTTTGGTTTTAACCCGATTCAATTCCTGCCTCATAGCCATATTAGCAAATTTCAGTTTCCTGACTTCTTCGCGCAGATGCTGAGTTTCCGAAAAAGCAGTCTCATTAAGCAATATGGTCTGTTTGGCGGCGGAAATGCATTTTAAAAACTTACCTGATGACCAACAACCAGCATAAAAAATCAGACCGGCCCAGTAATCGATCAGATAAATTATCGAAATAAAAACTCGTTTCAACCAGAAGTTAATCAGTCTAATATTGATAATCATAATTTTTATTTTTCCGCCTTTAATTATTTAATTGACTTTAGAAACCAATAATATATTATATATAAAATTTCTGAGGAACGAAAATTCCATGAAAGAACAAGTCTTTGTCGTCCCGCGCGATAAATTGTTTGCTGGTCAACCGGTCCCCCATGGTTTCGGAAAAAATGATCTGACCGGACTCCTGGAACGGATCGTCCAGCACGGAAAATTCGCCGATCGGGCCACCGTTGAAACTGATCCTTCTTTAAAACAGATCATCCCCTACATGCTGGTCTCATGGCAGGACAAGATATTTACCCTGCACCGGCAGAAGGGCCAGACGGAAAAACGGTTACACCATAAATATTCTATTGGGGTCGGCGGACATATCAATCCAGTCGAACTGACCAAGTCATCGGATGACAAAAAAAATATCATCGAAAAGGGCCTGGAACGTGAACTCCACGAAGAATTATCCGTTAACTGCCCCTACCAATATGAACTGGCCGGCTTCCTGAATGATGATTCCAATCCGGTCGGGGAAGTCCATTTCGGATTAGTCTTCAAGGTATCAGTGGAGGACGGACCAGCCGTCACCGTCGCGGAAAAAGATCTGATGAAAGGTGAATTCATGACCGCCGACGAGATCAAAAAGTTTTATCCGGATCTGGAGACCTGGTCGCAGATAGTTTTTGATAACTTGGTTAAAAAACAGACAGGATCAACGGGATAAACAGGATTATCAGGGAAGAAAAAGATCCGGTTGATCCAGTAAATCCTGTCAAATGATCTTAATCCTGAAACAGAGGTAGGTATTGATAAGGGATCTGCATGATCAGGCAGGCAAAAGCGGTATCGTAATCAGGCGGGTCCGCCCCCCCTCGACTCCAACTCCCGTCCTTAGATTGAATCTTGATTAAGCGGTCCCTCAAAGGCGGGAACCATTCGGCCCAGTACTCCTCACCGGCCAAAAAAGTCGCCAGGGTGGCATAAAAATTTGAATAAAAAGGATAACTGCTCCAGTTTTTATTCGTCCCGGGCTTGAATTTCATCATGAACTCAAACCCTTTTTTGGTTTCAGGCAAGTCATACATACCGTAAAGACATAAAGAAGAAACGCCGCCGGCGGTCAGAGCGAAGGAACCACGATTACCTCTCCCGCGAAGCGAATATTTAAAACTTCCGTCCGGATTGGCACTCCGTTTAAGATAGTCCACCCCCCGTTCAATAACTTTTTTATTAACGGTGATCCCCACGTTACGGGCGGCCCTTAAGGCCTGAACAATACAGACGGTCACACTACCTTCATCACTTTGACTTCTCGGCTCATAGTACCAACCACCCTCGCGGCTCTGGCTCAGCTCAATGATCTTGATCGCCCGACGCAAGGATTTCCTGATCTCTTCATTATCAACGACCGTACTGTGGTGGCTCATCCCGTAAATTTCGGCCAAGAACCAGGTGGCAAAACCGTGGCCATGCATTCGGGAAGCCGGAGCCCCGGGTTCGGTGATAAAACCTGATCTCGTGGTACAACGCATAATATAATTTAAGGCATTTTTAACCGTATCTCCATATTTACCTTCGCCCGGTAAATTACCACCGGCTAAAAAGGCCAACCCGGCCAGGCTGGTCACGGCGACATTGTAATGGGTCCCCCAGGCACCGGTTTTCGACTGGTGCCGGGCCAGAAAAGATAATCCCCGATCGACTGAAGCCTGTAACTCCGGAGTAATATCACTTTCCCGAACCGGACTCGATTTCGCCGGCACCGGCTCTTTGACCGCCGAGTCATCCTGCCCGCGGACCGGGATGAGGAGTAACAGGCTAAAAATCAAAAGACAGGATATGAATTTTACGCTATTCTTTTTATTCATGATAAACCTGTTTTTGTCATTCCGTGCTTGACACGGAATCCAGACTCGTATCAAGACCTCGACTGGATTCCTGCTTTCGCAGGAATGACAAGTTGAGAATACCTGCTTCCCGCCGGAGTTCACCCCGTAATTTTATACGGGCGAGAATGACAGAAGCTATTCCTCTTCCTCCGCCAGGATCTTAAAATAACGTTTGAGTTTTTCCTGATACTCCAGCATAATATCATCATCTTCGGAAATAACGATCTCATCTCTTAACTTGGGCGGCAAATTGCCCCACTTATCCGCTTCATCGCCGGTCCGGGGATGAAGATTACGGGGCAGCGAACCGGACGCCTCATACGCTTTAGGTGCCGGTTGGTTAGCATTAGGTTTCGTCTGCATTTTCTGGAGCTGCGTTTTCTGCTGGCCAGCCGATTTTTTCTGCTGCTTCTGTTGCTGCGACTTACCTTGAGACTGAACCTCGACTTCCCGGGCCAACTTGATCAGTTTTTCAATATCGGAAATAGCCGTTTGCTGGTCTTTTTTCGTGTTTTTAAAAAGCTGCTCCAGCGCTTTCAGGGCCTCTTTCTGACGCTTGATGATCTTTTCGATCTCACTCTCAACTTCACCCTGAGATTTCGCCGCTTTCCAGACACTGGCTTTAGAAAGAGCATCCTGGGCATCGATCATTTTCTCTTTAATATTATCCAATATTTCCATGACGTCCGTTTCTGCTTCGTCGATCGAATCAGGTTTCAGCTCTTCATCCAGATCATCCAGGTCATCATCAAAAGATTCCGCCCCGTTAAGTTCGCCCGCCGGTTCCTTTTCCCAGGGACGGGGTTCGGCCTCCTGAGCTTGAGCCATCCCCAAACAGAAGAAAAACAGAATCAGAACTAAACTTAATTTTTTTAACATAATGATTTCCTCTTGAATCCCTCCCCCTTTCAGCCAGAGGACTGATCCGTCCTTCGGCGGAGATGGGGGAGGATAGGTGGGGGTGAAAGTTGCTTCACCCTCCCCTGACCCCTCCCATCAAGGGAGGGGAACTTTTTTACTAAGTACTAATTAAAACAAAT
>DAOWBV010000107.1 GCA_030633885.1 Planctomycetota bacterium | reverse complement strand
TTAATATGCCGGCCGCCGCGAAATCATGGTTCCCGGCCACCAGGAGCGGATTAAGTTCCCTGATTTTGGCCAGACAGGGTTCCGGATCGGCGCCGTACCCGACGATATCCCCCAGGCAAATATATTTATCCGGTTTTTCCGTAGAGGCTTTCGCCAACACCGCGTCCAGCGCTTCTAAATTACCGTGAATATCGCCGAAAATAAAATAACGCATTAAAGTTAGTCCGCTAAATCATCTCACGTTTGTTAAAAATTATTATTCCGATAGCCAGAATGATGGATGAATATAAAATTCCGTAAACAGTTGTCAGCACCAGATAATTAAAAGAAATAGGTGTTAACGTGGCCACTAACGAAGCGACATTAAAGTTCGTCAAGTTAGGCAAAAGGAAAGAAGAAACATTGCCGCAAATAGTTAAAACAATAAGATCCATTCCGACCAGGGCCTGGTAAATAAAAACAGAGATGTGTCCGGCAATAAAAGCGAGTAAACAACCTATCCCGGTAACGACTAAAGAAAAATGACAGGCTAAAACAGTCGCAAAGGCGGTAATAATAACGATTTGTAAAAATGCCAGATAAACCCCCTTGCCGATCAATAGAACTTCCTGATGCAAGAAGTCCCCGATATCCTGCCAGAGTAAATAATAATTATCCATGTATCGGTGTTGCGCGATATTTTCTTTTATTTGAGGTTGTATTTCTTTCAGCCAGTACACGATCAGAAAAACCAAGGCTAAAAATAACATACCGATACCGACCGTTAAAACGATGCCCAGAAATTTACCAATGATAAAATCATGTTTGCGGACCGGTTTTGAGAGTAAGGTAATGGTTGTCATTTCGGTTATTTCAGCACTGATGACAAAATAAGCGCTCAAGATAGCGATAAATAAACCGGCGACAGTGATGGTCGCCAGCCCCACTTCCCGGATCATAGTTAATTTTGCGTCTTCTTCGAAAGTAAACAGGGTGAAGTAAGGAGAGATCAAGAGCAGGCCGACGGAAACAAGGATCATGATATAAAAAAGCGGTTGTCGGCAGGCTTCCCGGTATGTTAGATTCGCAATGGTTAATATATTACTTTTATAAAAATATATGAATAATCCGACCAAAGCGATAATTAAGATATAAAAAAGCGGGTGCTGATGAGTTGTCCAGTAAATAAGATTGATAATGATTTTAATCATACAGAAATATATAACTTAATTTATTTATCGGGTTAACTCCGTTGGAGACCCACCCCGACATTATATCGGGGCCGGTCGCCCGTCGCCTTTGGCGAACCTCTCGCCTCGCCTCCGCCGACGAAGCGAAGCGGGCGCCCCATTGGGGCGGGGAGCGACCGTCGTATTATAATAGTAATATTGTTCGTAATATTAACTTGCGATTGCCTGTAGCTTATTTGCAAGAATATCAAATGCCTTTAACCTGGTCAAGGATATTTAGACGATTTATTCATTCGGTTTTATCATTGACTTCTATTTTTTTCATGATAAAATTCGGCTATCATGAAAATTATTCGAACGTTACCACGTTTGCCCCGGCGTCGGCCAACGGCTCACAAAGGAGATTTCGGTAAAATATTCATTTTGGCCGGTTCGCGCGGGATGACCGGGGCGGCTTATCTTTGCGCCCAAGGCGCCCTGCGGGCCGGAGCCGGACTTGTTCTGGTTGGAACCCCGATCAGCCAGCAGCCTATCCTGGCAACCAAGTTAACTTGTGCCATGAGCGCGGCTTTGCCGGAGACCCGATCAGGAACGCTGTCTCTAAAAGCTAAAAAAGAGATAGTTAAGTTGGGCAAAAAAAGCGATGTGGTGGCACTTGGACCGGGCTTGAGTCAACACCCGCAAACCATTCGACTGGTTTTATCATTCCTGCAAAACGCCAGTCAACTATTAACCCGGGCTATTCCCCTGGTAATTGATGCCGATGGCCTGAACGCTTTAAGCGCGCGGGTCGCGATTTTGAAAAAAATAAAAAACCCGGTTATTCTAACGCCTCACCCGGGCGAAATGGCTCAACTTATGCCCCAATATAAAAGAATTTTAAAAACGGCGTCCCAAAAACAGCGAATTAAAATTGCTTCGGAATTTGCCCGGCAATACGGAGTAATTGTTGTTTTAAAAGGTTATCAAACAGTAGTGGCGGATAGGAAGCGCGTGTACATTAATCGGACTGGTAATCCCGGTCTGGCCAGCGGAGGCAGCGGTGATGTGTTGACCGGGATCCTGGCCGGGCTATTAGGAATCGGGCTGGAACCTTTCGCGGCGGCGCAGTTAGCTGTGGCGGTTCACGGTTTGGCCGGTGATCAAGCGGCAAAAAAAATCGGCCAGGTATCTCTCCTGGCCACTGATCTTTTAGAATATTTACCGGCTGTTTTGAAATCCAGCTGAGCAAGTATTCGTTAATAACTTATATTCTTGGCAATTGAGCTTTGATAATAAACCGGAAAATCTTATCCTTATCAGCGGCCGTAATTTCCTGGAATTTTAATCCAATATTACATTTCTTGGTTTTTTCATCGATTGTTTCGATCCAGGCACCACGCGCCAGGCATTTAACCGCGTCAGTTTCGTCCGGTAAAAGAAAGGTTACACCCATGACTATTTTCTGCATGAGTAATTCCGGAACCCAGGCTAAATTCGGAATAATCCCAAATAATAATAATCCGCCACCGCTGATGTTAGTGGTTTTACCCTGATAGATCTTCTCGATTTCCGGTGACTGAATATGCCGACAGAGGAATTTATAACGGATCGGGATTTCCAATTTGACACGAATAAATTCACGTTTTTCTTCTCCATGATGGGGATTCATATTTTGCCTCCTCCAAATACTATTATTAAAATATTAGCACTCGTTTTAAACCGGGTCAACCCCGTTAGAAGCCCGCCGGCGCTGCCGCTCTGGCGAGGCAGGCAGGTCGCCTTGTCGTGCCAGAGGACAGACCCGTCCTTCGGCGGGGGCGACCGTCGTATGATAAGAATAACACTGCTAATAATATTAATTTGCTATCAGCCGTAGTTTATTAAAGATAGTATCAAGGGCTTCTAACGAGGTCAAGATAAATTTTAAATTGACAACAAATCAATCGATAATATAATACTTCTTATGAAATTACGCGAAGAAGTGGAACTCCTCAAAAAAACAATTCAGATCATTAACGACACCCTGGAATTACCGGTATTGTTGAAAAAGATCGCCGGACTGATCATGCAATTTGTGCCGGGCCATAGTTGCCTGATTTATTTGTTAGATAGTTCGAAACATCAACTGGTTTTGCGAGGATCACACAATCCGCACCCTAAGTTGTTGGGGCACATCAAGTTAAAAATAGGCGAAGGTATTACCGGTTGGGTTGCCCAGAAAAAAGAACCGGTGGCGATCGCCCAGAATGCCAGCGATGATCCCCGCTTTAAATTTTTCCATAAGTTGCCGGAAGACCGATATGAAGCATTTCTTTCTATTCCGATTCTTAAAAATAATGAGCTCGTCGGTGTTATTAATATGCAGCATAAAAATCTGCATCGATACAAAAAGCGAGATATCAGCTTAGTGGTCACTATTGCCAATTTAGTTGTCGGGGTAATTGAAAAAACCGGTTTGGCCGAAGAATTACTTTCAGCTCGAGAGACCATCCAGTCTCGAAAACTCATCGAACGAGCTAAAGGAATTTTGATGTACAAACACAAGATGAGTGAAGAAAAAGCGTTTAAGGCTATTCAATCACAAAGCCGCAATAGTCGCAAAACAATGAAAGAAATCGCTGAATCTATTATTTTAGTGGAAAATATACAGAAGAAATAAAATTGTTTGACAGAAAAAATAAAATATAGTATAGTGCCAATGATACCTTGATGTATCAATAGAATTACCTATATGGGCCATGAAGCCCCTCCGTCGCTAAAGCTTTGGAGTGGGCTTTTTTTATTATTTTTGGTAACTCAAAACTTTAGTTTTTAAACATTGCCGCACTCTCAATCCTAAGAATTAAGTTACAGGATTTTGGTAATAATATGGAATATGATTTTTTGGCGAAGGACACAACAGCAATTCAAGACATTTATCGCCAGGATTTAAGCGAAGTGCCTTCATTTTTGCAAAAGGTATTTTGCGGGCAGAGTGCTCAGGAAATAGTGCGGCCGGTCAGCGTTGAGGCGGTCAGTCAGTTACTGGCGCGCGCTTGCGAAGAACAGAGGCCGGTTACTCCACGGGCAATGGCTTCCTGGGCCTTCGGCGGCGTAATTCCAATAAAGCAGGGCTATATCCTGGATTTGAAATCTTTGAATCAGATTGAATCAATCGATTCGGACAAAAAACAGGTCGTGGTCGAAGCCGGCGTGACCTGGGATGACTTGAGCCGGGCGATCGAACCAAAGGGATTGGATCTTTATACCGTTCCCACCAGCCGGTTTTCAACCGTGGGTGGATGGATCTCTACCGGCGGATACGGGATTAATAGCTATAAATTCGGACATCTAAGTAGTTATATTATTTGGCTGGAAGTAGTCACTCCGAATGGTCAGATCAAAAAACTGTCACCGGACGCCCCTGAATTTAAATATTTTATCGGGACCGAAGGTCAAATGGGTGTGATCACCCGGATTTGTTTAAAGATCCGCTCCCGGCCGGCCCGGCAAAAAATTCATTTGATCTATGCTTCATCTATCGAGGAGATCATGAAAATTCTGGGTGAATGCAAGCAAAAAAACATCAAGCCTGTCAGCGCGCGTTATTTAGGACCAGCCGCCCTGCATCATTTTAACGAATTATTAGGCGAGCCGTTATTGCAAACTACCCATGCCTTATTGATTACAATAGAAAATGACTCATCAGATAATAAATCATCCACGCAAACTTTTCCTGATGAAGCCCCGGCTTATCTGGCCCGCTATTTATGGCATGAACGGTTTTTTCCGATGAAGGCCAAGCGTTTAAGCCGTGGCCTATTGGCCGCAGAGGTGATCTTGCCGGCCGACCAGCTGGATGCTTATTTAACGCGGGTGGAAAATGTGACCCGTTCAATGGGGACGTCGCTGGCCCACGAAGTACATTTTTTAAACGGCGGTCGGGAAGCCCAGGCAATTTCATTGATGCTTTGTGATCGGACTAAGACAATTCCTTATTTGGATCATCTCGTGGTGGTGATGATGTTGACCCGCCTGGGAGAAAAATATCGGGGGCGGGCTTACGGAGTGGGTTTATGGAATATCCCTTTTAAGAAATCGATCTTGCCCGCGGCCGAATTATCATTTTACGAGTTTTATAAAAAGCAGGTTGACCCGCTTAACTTGATGAATCCGGGAAAAGGATTTTCCGATGCTTGCCGTGGCTGGTTAGCCCGGTGGTCGACTAATCCCCGTTTGTTGAAATTAGGGCTGGATATTTTTATTAAAATAAATTCTTTTTTGAATAAATTATCATTCGGGAAAAAGAAAACAGTGGTTTTTGAGAGTCATGCCGCCAGATTAATGCCGCCCTTAGAGTTACGGGAAGATCAATTAGCCGAATCGATTTATACTTGCGCGCGTTGCGGTAGCTGTCTGGCTGTTTGTCCGACCTATCGGGTCACCGGTAACGAATCGGTCAGTCCTCGCGGCAAATTGATTTTGGCGGAGAAGCTATTAAGCGGCAATACGCTGACAGACGCCGAAGCGCAGAATATTTTTACTTGTATGCATTGTCGCGCTTGCGAGGAAGTTTGCCAGACAGAATTAGCGTTGGTTGAAACCTGGGATAAGCTGGAAGAATTAGTAACGAAAAAATGTGGACGGCCGCGGAAATTAATCGAAGAATTTGTAAACAAGATAGAATCCGACGAAAAATATAAACAACTTATAGATAATAATTACTAAAATTTATGTTTGAGCGATACCACATTAAAACTGATCCGGCGCCGAAAATTATCGGTCCCGAAGCGGCCGGGGTCAACCCGATCCCGAAATTTAATATTTTACGTCAGGCCGAGATTTGTCTTAATTGCGGACGGTGCGCGAAAAGCTGCATTTATGACGCGCATCGGCGTGACCCGGCCGATCCGCGTCAGATGGCCGAGGCGGAACACTTACTTTGTAAAAATTGTTTTCGGTGTATCCAGGATTGCCCGAGTCGCGCTTTAACAAAAGTTATTAATCCGGACTATCGGCGGTTGGGGAACGATTATTGGCGAAACGACCTGATCAGTCGGATTTGGGCGGAAGCGGAAACCGGTCACATTCCCGTTTTGGGGGCGGGCTATCGCGGTAAGTTTGGTGGTCCCGGCTTTGAAGGAATGTGGACCGACATGTCGGAAATTGTCCGGCCGACCCGGGATGGTATTCATGGTCGGGAATACATTAATACCGGTGTTGATCTCGGCAAGAAAGTACCTTATTTGTCTTTTGGTCCGGACCATGAGTTGAATATTGATTTACCGCCCCTTTTAGAAATACCCCTGCCGATGATTTTTAACCCGGTGCCGTTGCCGGAATCATTTCAGTCATTACAAAAAATATTAATTGATGCGGCCGCGAAAATAAAAACAATGGCGATCACGCCGGCGCCATACCTGGAATCACAATTAACTTTACCGGATATGACAGCGGTAATGCCGCGATTGACCGCCCAAAACGCGGAAAAATTTATGGCCGCTCTGACCCAAAAAGATAAATTACCGAAAATAGTCGAATTAGAATATACCGGAAAAGAAACTACTGATCTCTGGGGAAACTTGAAACAAACTTATCCCAAGGTAATTATTTCTTTGCATATTCCTTTTCAACCGAAAATCGAACAGATTGTTGTTAAACTGGTTCAACGGGGCGTTGAAATGTTCCATTTGTACGCGGACCAAACCGGACATGAATTTAAATCAACCCAACCGCGTTTTCTGAAAGAATTGATTCGATCTGTTCATCTGGCGCTGGTGGATCAATCTATTCGGGATGAAGTAACCCTGATGGTCAGCGGCGGTATCGCCGGGGCTGAGCATATACCGAAGGCAATCATTTGCGGTGCGGATGTGATCGGAGTGGACATGGCATTAACTATCGGCGTGGGATGTCGGGTTTGCCAAATTTGCGAAGAAACAAAGTGTCCGGTAAATTTAGCC
>DAOWBV010000101.1 GCA_030633885.1 Planctomycetota bacterium | reverse complement strand
CTCGAAACGATCGAAGAGCGGGTGGCCCATCTGGAAAAGATCAGGTCTTTACAGGACGAAACCGGTGGATTCACGGCCTTTATTGCCTGGCCGTTTCAATCCGCCCGAACAGGATTGTCCGATCTTAAACCGGTCGGCGGATTTGATTATTTAAAAACTTTAGCTATTAGCCGGTTATACCTGGACAATATTCCGAATATTCAGGCTTCCTGGGTTACCCAGGGACCGGCTTTGGCGCAGGTGGCCCTGAAATTCGGGGCCAACGATTTGGGTGGGACCATGATCGAAGAGAATGTGGTCCGGGCCGCCCGGGTCGAATTCCGAATGACTGAATCAGAATTAAGAGATTTGGTTACCAAGGCCGGTTACCGGCCCCAAAAAAGAGATTGCTATTACAATAAAATGAGCCCGCGGTAAATTTATATTTTTATTCTTTGCCGGGGGGTCATCCTGATCCGCTGAAAGCGGAGAAGGATCTCTGATTAAAAAACGCTTTAACATCCTGGTTAAAATGCCGATATTTATAACATAACAAGCGGGCGTAATTCAGTGGTAGAATATCAGCTTCCCAAGCTGGGTGTCGTGGGTTCGAATCCCATCGCCCGCTCATTAAAGCAGAGTGTTTAACACTCTGCTTTAATGAGCGAGGCTCGACCACTTGATAGAGTGGGCGGCGATTCCCCTCGCTCGCTTCAGAAAAAATTTATGTGGAGAAAAATGATGAAAAAGTTAATTTTTGTTTTACCTTTGTTAGTAATGATCGGTTGCGTTTCGCCGATCCTGCCGGCTTCGGAGACGGTGACTCTGAAAAAGGATCTTGGTTTTTTGAATCAATCACGGGTTCAAGGTTCTATTTACTATACGGTTCAAAAAGGCGATACTCTCTGGTCGATTGCCCAAAAACACAATGTGGAAGTAACTGATATTATTGAAAAAAATCCGGTGATTCAGGATGCTCGTTTATTGCAAAAAGGCCAACGGATTTTTATCCCGGTGCCCGGAAAAGTGCCGCCTTTTTTTCCTTCTGATCTCCGGGCCGAGCATAGTTTTATCTGGCCGCTTCAGGGCCGGGTCCTGGAAAATAAAGGAGTGAACGGAATAAAGATTCAAAGTTATGAAGGCCAGGTCGTCAAAGCGGTTAAGAGCGGGTTGGTGACCTTTGCTTCCGATAAGTTACAGGGATACGGGAAATCAGTTATCATTAAGCACCCGGACGGGTTTCTTTCTTTTTATGGTTATAATACTGAGATCATTGTTCGGGAAGGCGACCGGGTTCGGCAAGGGCAGGAGATCGCCCGGGCCGGACAGAGCGGTCGGGCTAGTTCCGCCAGTTTATTTTTTCGGTTATTCAAAAGAGGTCGGCCGGTTAGTGCCTTGAGTTACCTGCCTTAATTTATGCCATTATACGAATTTCATTGCTCAAATTGTCGGAAAGATTTTGAATTGCTGGTTCGCAAACAGGCCGATCTGGATCAGGCGGCCTGTCCGGAGTGCGGCACGAAAAAAGTCAAAAAAATATTTTCCGTTTTTGGGGTGGCTGATGGCTCCAAAGACCAGGGCGGCGATTTAGGCGATTGCGGTTCCTGTGGTGCCGGCAGTTGCCCTTCTCGCCGGTGAATTAAAGATTTATCGAATCTTTAATTTTTTCCCTTCTCTTTTTCAACAATTCCTTCAATTTCCCCCGGCTCATTTTACTTGACAACGATAAGATGGTCTGTTAATGTTTTTTAATTAATAGTTTGAGGGGTTTTTTATGCGTAATCTCTGGGCTCCCTGGCGGGTGACTTACCTGAAAATGGTCGATCGGCAAAAAGGGTGCTTTATCTGCCGGGTCTTAAAACAAAAAAACGATAAAAAGAATCTGATCCTTATCCGGGGCAAGAAATCATTGGTGATGATGAACCTTTATCCTTACAATAGCGGTCATCTGCTTATCGCGCCCAAAGCTCATAAAGGAAAGCTTGAATTATTGAGTCATCAGGAGATCCAGGAGATATTTACTTTGATCTGCCGGATGAAAAAAGTCCTGAGCAAAACTATTAAGCCGCAGGGTTTTAACCTGGGTTTGAATTTAGGCCGGGTCGCCGGGGCGGGCCTGGTCGATCACGTTCATTTTCACCTGGTGCCGCGCTGGAAGGGTGATACTAATTTCATGCCGCTTATCGGAAATACCAATATCATTTCCCAATCATTAACACAGCTCTATCGGCAACTCAAAAAGGCATTGTGCAACATTGAGCTTGGCGTCATAACAAAGTAGCGGAAACCTTTAGGTTTCCATTTATATGGAAGGCTAAAGCCTTCCGCTACATTGCATAACATAAAAACTCCGTCGCTGATTGTTCATTAGCGGTCTGATAAAGCCGGTAATAGTATAAGACTTGTTGAAATAAGCGGTGAAGATTTGGCGGGTTTTCCGGCGCCAGTCACGGGCTAGCGATGGTTGCCGGTTTTTGATCCGCATAATATCGCGTGGGATTTCCACGAATAAGGCCGCGCCCCGAAGATTTAAAAGTGGCTTTCGGGAAACCAGAAGTCCATCCGGACGGTAATAAGTTCTATTAACAATCTTATTATTGTCCCGTATCTCATACCGCGTACCCCTTTTTTTATTTATGATTTTTTTTACCCGGGCACGCCGGATCCACCATTCAACCAGGAAACGATCGGTCTGGAATCCCTGGTTTAAGACACTGTTGCTCTGGCCGTAAAGATTGACTTCATATTTTTTGATGATCACCCCGAGTTTCACCAGATTAAAATAGGCGTTAAGGCTTTGGAGTGGGTCAAAGGTCCAGGAAATCAGGTTGTTTCCCTGTTTTAAAGCGAATCGGCGTTGAGCTAATTTTAATCGCCGGCCGATATCCGTGTTACGGGCAGCCGGTAACACGGCCAGCATTCGGGAACAATGAGTTAAATGTCCCTGGTAAAGTCCCGGAAACCCGAAAAGAAAGCCGATCAGTTGCTTTTTCTTGAAAGCGCCCAGGACCAGCCCGCCGTTTTTTTGGATAGTTAATAATTCGTTAAGCGGAATTATTTCCCGGCTGGTAAACTGCCAGACTTTTTGTTGCATCGTTTCACAGTCATGGTATTCTTTGATGCTTTTTATTTTTCGAATATTGATCATGGTCTTTTAAAATTGACTTTTAAATATAATTGTAGTAAATTTTACACTATTATGATGGGAAAAATCAAGATTATTATGAATCCTATTTCCGGTAGCGGCCGGGGTCCGCGTTTGCTGAAAAAATTACTGAAACATTTGGATCATGATAAGTTCCAGACTGATATTACCACCACCCGGCAGGCCGGTGACGCTACGCAGGAAGCCCGGGACCTGACCGACGCCAGCGTGCTTGTTTGTATTGGCGGGGACGGTACGGTTAATGAGGTGATTAACGGTCTGCTGGCCCGAAAATCTTCCGATCCGGCGATCCCTCTGGCCGTTTTGCCTATGGGTTCGGGTAATGTCATCGCCAAGGAATTAAGTATTACCCGATGTGTCCGGCGATTTGTCCATTTGCTGGAAAATCATAAGGAAGTTTTGCTTGATATCGGTCAGGTTTCTTTCCCGGACGATACGGGCTGGCCTGTCCAGCAACGTAATTTTATTTCCATGGCCGGGATCGGGTTTGACGCGGAAGTGGCCCATCGTTATCATCAGACCCGGCACGGCGCTCGCCTGCAGGCCCATCTTTTTAATTATTTTCCCCTCGCTTTGAAAACTCTTGTTAAGTACCAGCCGCCTCATATCTCACTGGAGGTAGATGGTCAGTTCATTACCGATCAGGCCTGTTTTATCCAGGTGGCTAACGCCCGCAGTTACGGGGGGCCTTTTGTTTTCGTCCCGTCGGCCCGGCCGGATGACGGGCTGCTCGATATTCTCTGGTTCTCCGGTCAATCCCGGGGTGATATTTTCCGGTATTTTTTGAACGCTTTTTTGGGGAATGGGTCCCGGAGCAAAGACGCTCATTATCTCCAGGGAAAAAAAGTTATTTTGAAATCCGAGGAACAGGTGCCTTTACAGGTGGATGGGGATTGCTGCGGATATTTACCGGCCGAAGTGATGATCAAACCTCAATCTTTAGCAGTTTTGGTTCCATTAAAAGAATAACCGCATTTCTTGGTGGGATTAAGTAAATCACGGTCTTTTAAGTCGCGTTCATCGATCGGGAAAATATGACAGACCCGGCTGCGCAGGCTATAATGACGGCAACCCGTTGTCTGGCAATGATTATTCAACCACCAGCAATCAAACATCAGTTTACAGCACGTGCCGCAACGTTGGCATTCGCCAACCCGATGCCGTAAGTTTTTTTTCACGTAAGCGGGGTGGTAATACACCAGATAAGCCCGTCTTGTTTTACCCCATAATTGGATCAGATTGTGTTTCCAACCATTAGTCAGGATCGGTTTAAAAATTTTGTAGCTCATTCGTTCGGTTTTTCTCAATGAATAATACTTTTGCGAAGACCCAAATTATACTTCACCTCCCGAAATAGTCAAGTTTAAAAACCAGCCGGGTAGATGAAATTTATATTGCACTTTGCCCTTAAAAAATATATATTATAAGAAAATTTCAGGGTTATTTATTGAGGTTAGCCATGAATCGATTGATTATTTGGTGTCTGATCACTTTTTTGCTGCTTGGACTGGGTATTCCGGATCTCAGCGCTCAGGAATCAAGCCATGATGTGATCGCGTCGCTTGATCACAAAAATCCCAAGGTTCGCGAATTGGCTATTGAATTAATTAGTCAGAAAAAAATTAAAACCGCCGTTGGTTCGTTGATCGAGACTTTGGAAGATGAAAATGAGGAGATTCGGGTCTCGGCTCACCGGGTTTTACAACAGTTGACCCGGAAAGATTTTCCGCTTGATTATACCGCCTGGTCCGATTGGTGGAATAAAGAAGGCGCCGGCAATAAAGAGTTCGCGGAAAAGATTTTTACCGCCAGTGACTTAACCAAGATCCGAGAACGGATCTATTTTGCCATGGGGGTGATCATCGCTTTGTTGGCATTACTGTTGCTTTTTATTCTTGTTTTCAGTTTTATGGGCGGTTCGAAGATCAAGGAAATGAAAGAGGTCTTAAAACGGGCCGACAAATATATTTCAGACGCTGAAGAGGTGACCAAAAAGTCCGATCAGGTCATTGAAGAACTCGAAGTGCGCCGATCCGAAATGCTCGGTTTTTTCTCTAAACTTAAGAACGAAAACGAAAGCGAGATTGAACGATTTTGTGACCTACTTCAGCAGAATGTGGAGCACCGGATGCGGGAAGTGACCATGAATTTGCGGGAAAAGGCCGAGACCGAATTGAAGCAGACCGCGGAACAGATCCGGACGGATATTGTCCGTGAAGTTAAACGAATCTTTGCTGAGCAAAAAGGAAAATTCCTGAACGAAGTCGAAGCTCAGATGCTTTTTGTCGAAGGTTCCTTTTATCTGGCTAATAATAAGCATGAGGATGCCTTGAAGATTTACGAGAAAGTGTTGACCTTGAAACCGGATCATCACATGGCGCTTATCAATCGCGGGGCGGCCTTGCGTAACCTGAAACGCTATAAGGAATCGATCGAGTCATGCGAAAAAGCTCTCCAGGCTTCTTCGGATAATCCTGCCGCTCTCTACCAGCTGGCCGCTACTTACGCGCTGATGAAAAATAAAGACAAAATGATCGACGGACTTACCCGGGCCTTTCAGGGTGAAACAGAACTCAAAGACGAAGCCCTTAACGATCAGGCGTTTAAATCATACTGGCATGACCGCGCTTTCAAAAACCTGGCGGAAAGCTAAAACCGCTCGCGCCGGAGACGGGCCCTGTTTTTGGCGGAGATTACGCGGATTCACATCTTTTTCCATAATATATGAATGATATACTAAAAAATATAAAAAAAGACCAGGTTGTTTACTTCATCGGGATCGGCGGAACCGGAATGAGTGGTTTGGCTCAATGCGTTCTGGCTCGCGGGCTTAAGGTGGCCGGGTCAGATACGGTGGCCAATGAGGCCACTACGCAATTGCAGGACCTGGGCAGTCAAATATTTATTGGACAACAAGCCCGGAACCTGCTGCCGTCAACCGTTCTGGTGGTCAGATCCGCCGCGATCAAGGAAGACAACCCCGAACTGCGGGAAGCGCAAAAACGTAAGTTGCCGGTCTTGAAATATGCCGAATTGCTGGGCGAATTGATGAAGGCGCGGTACGGCATTGCCGTCAGCGGTTGTCACGGTAAAACCACCACGACCGCGTTGATCTCTTATATCCTGGAAAAGTCAGGTCAGCAACCCAGTTTTGTGGTCGGCGGTTATGTGCCGTCTTTAAAAAGCAGCGCCCGGGCCGGGGCGGGAAAACATTTCGTGGCCGAGGCCTGTGAGTTCGATCGTTCCTTTCATCACCTTCATCCGAAAATGCTGGTTATTAATAATATTGAGCCGGACCATCTTGATTATTACCGTGATCTGGATGAGATCATCGAATCTTTTCATGTTCTGGCCGCTAAAGTTCCGGCCGATGGGTTTGTAGTTATTAACCAGGATGATCAGAATGTGATGGTGGCTGTACGGGATATCCAGGCGTCGGTCGTCAGTTGCGGATTGAATTCCCCGGCCGAGTGGCAGGCGAAAAATATTAAATTGAAAAAGGGTCAATGGTATTTTGAAGTCTGGCGCCGGGATGAGAAATTTGGTGAATTTTCTGTTGCCATCCCCGGCCAACACAATGTGCGTAATGCCCTGTCGATGATCGTTGTTTTACATTTATTGGGATTAAAATCGGCCGCGATCAAAAAATACTTGCCGGAGTTTAAAGGGGTGGGGCGGCGTTTCGAGACCGTCGGCCGGTTGCAAAACGTGACCGTTATCGACGATTACGCGCATCATCCGACCGAGATCAAAGCCGTGCTCAAAGCGGCCCGGCAATTATGGCCCCGGCAGCGGATCTGGTGTGTTTTTCAACCGCACCAGGCCAGCCGGACCCGTTGTTTTCTGGACGAATTCGCGCGGGTCTTTACCCAGGCCAATATGACCATTGTGCCGGATATCTATTTTGCCCGGGACAGCGCTCAGGCAAAAAAAGATGTTAACGCTCAAGATTTGGTCAGAAAGATCATCGAGCAGAAAAGCCAGGCTATTTACTTGCCAACTTTTGAAAAAATCATTGATTATTTAAAGCAAAATACTAATGGTGACGATATTATTATTACCATGGGCGCGGGTGATATCGGTCAGGTTGCCCGCGCGTTGGTGTCATAGCTATCATGACAAACACTAAATTTCCGGAACTATTCAAAAAATATCAGAAAATTTCCCGTTTTAACGAACCGCTGGCTAAATACACTTCTTTTAAACTCGGCGGTCCGGCCGATGTTTTTATTACCCCTCAGACGATTGTTGAATTGAGCGAGATT
>DAOWBV010000187.1 GCA_030633885.1 Planctomycetota bacterium | reverse complement strand
TGACCAATATACAACCAACCGCTTTTTAAACTTTTCAGGATATAAACATAATACATATTTAACCGCGAACCACCGACCTTCCGCCTCAGGCGGACGCTCTAATCCAAGCTGAGCCACGCCCCGATTAAGTTGGGCACCAGCCCCACCTTTAATCGGGGCACGCCCACAAAATATAGCTTATTCCCTGGCCGGCAGCCAGAGATACATAAACTTACTGGAACCATCCTGCATGACCAACTGCTTTAACCAGGTCAATTCACTGGCCGGACCTTCCAATCGAAAAGCCGTTTCTAAAACGCCCCGAACCTTGTGATACCGGACTATCTTAGGTTCGGCAACCTGAGTATTTTTCTTTACCTGCTCAACCGCGTCTTCCAAATAACCGGTCGCATCAACCAGCTTCGCCTTCAAAGCATCCCGGCCGGTGAAGATCCGTCCGTTAGCCAGATCCTTAACTTCCGAACGTGTCAAAAGACCCCTTCTTCCCTCGACCACAATATCAACGAAACCTTCGTACATCTGGTTAATGATCTTTTGAAAATCTTCTTTTTCCTTATCAGTCATTTTACGGAACGGCGAACCCATATCCTTGGCCTCACCGGACTTGATCACTTCGACTGATATCTTGGCCCATTTCAGCACATCCTCAAAAACAACAAATACCGAGATCACCCCGATACTCCCGGTGATCGTCGTCTCATGAGCAACAATATGATCGGCCGACATAGCGATGTAATAGCCACCGGAAGCGGCCGTATCTTTCATCAACGCGACCACCGGCAGATCCGGATGTTCTTTTTTAAAATTTATAATATGCCGGTAAATAATATCACTGGCCGTTACCCCGCCGCCCGGACTGTTGATCTCAAGAATAATACCTTTAATATTTTTGTCCCGGGCCGCCAGTTGAAGCTGTTCCCGAATCTGGGACGGCGTGCAGGCATTCGGAGCGACCAGACCATTGATCGCTTCGTTCATGATCAACCCTTCGATCGGCAATAATAAAATCTTATCCCGGCCCTTTTCGTTACCAGCCACTAACTTCTCTTCGTATATATCCTTCGGTTTCAGGTCAACCGAAATACAACCGGTCATACCTGAAAATACCAGGATGCCACCAACCAGACAAAAAATAATTTTCCGTCCTAACACTTTATAACCTCTTATAACTCGCCTAACTGTTACAACCTTATTTATATATCGGGGCGGCCAGATTCGAACTGGCGACCTTCTGCTCCCAAAGCAGACGCGCTAGCCAGGCTGCGCTACGCCCCGATAAAATTCGGGCCAACCCCGAGTTTTATCGGGGCAAGCCCCTTACCTTAATATCTGTCGGGTCCAACCCAACTTTATCGAAAAACCTCTGATTAATTTATTTAATCTTCGCAATAGCGTCGATCTCGACCTTGACATCCTTCGGTAAACGGGCCACTTCCATGGCCGCCCGGGCCGGTGGTTCCCCGGAAAAATACTTCGCGTAAACCTCGTTCATGGCCGCGAATTCATTCATGTCTTTCAGGTAAACCGTCGCCTTGACCACATCGGTTAACTGTCCGCCGGCGCTGACCAGCACCGCCTGAAGATTTTTTAATACCTGTTCGGTCTGCTCCCTGATATCACCGGTCAATAGCTGATTCGTCTTCGGATCGATCGGTATCTGGCCGGAAACAAACAGCCAGCCGTCAGCTAATACCGCCTGCGAGTACGGCCCGATCTCTTTCGGCGCCTGCTCAGTACTGATTATTTTCTTGTGACTCATAATTTCAGTAGTATATCTTTAACCTCTTTGGGGGTCAAGTAAAATTACCCTTCCTGTTAATGTGATGAGTAATTTTACGACGACCCCGTGAGCCCGACTGGGTCGGGATTTTACGGGGTCAAGTAAAATTGTCATCACATCGTTGCTGTTAATGTAACTCAACTCTTTAGAGTTGATATCAAAACTAAAGTTTTGAGTTACATCAGTGTTGATTAAGAAAACTATTGAAATTACCGGATAAATATCAGATAATAGACGGATTATGAAATCGGCCGGCCTCAGCAAAAAAGAAAGACTGTCGGGAAAAGGTAGTTTTGACGAACTCTTTAAAAAAGGAAAGGTCCGGAAAAATACCTGGCTGGTCGTCCGCAGCTTCCCTAACCAACTCTCGTTCTCCCGGCTGGGCGTGGCCGTCAGCAAAAAAAAGGTCCGGAAAGCCAACCGGCGGAACCGGTTCAAACGCTTGATCAGGGAAGCTTACCGGCTGAATAAAAAACAACTGCCCAAAGGATTGGATATCATCGTTAACCTGAAAAAAACCGATGGCTTGACTTTAGCGACCATCAGCGAGAGCCTGAAAAAACTCTTATATGTTAAGTAAATTATTAATATTCCTGGTTCGTTTTTATCAGCTATTTCTGTCACCCCTTCACCCGCCGGTCTGCCGTTTCCAACCGACCTGCTCCGAATACTTTGTCCAGGCCCTGAAAAAGAAAGGCGCTTTCCGGGGAATGTTTTACGGAATTTGGCGTCTTTTACGCTGTCACCCTCTGGGTGGTAAGGGATATGACCCCGTTAACGATTAAATATTCCGCGATTCAGAATAAAAATCACCATTTGGTGACGGTAGCAGTTGCTTACTGCCAGGTGTTGAAAGATTGGCACCGCAAAAAAAACCTTTGCTTTTCTCGGTTTTTTAAATTGCCCCCTTGGAAAATACATGATACGTTCTTTGCTAAAGGACAATGGTTTTCCGTTCTCCAAAAAGGACTATCAATGACGGCGACAGCAACCCTCAATCCGGTAAGCCCAACACGAAATCACCAGATCACAAAATCTATTTTACAAACCAATTTTTTAATTCAGGGGGGAGCCAAAGCTTACGAAACTGTTGGTCGTGAAGCTACTTTTAAGTGGGTGGAAATTCAGGTAGAAGCACCATGGGTTGCCGCATTGTTAACAGCAGGTTATAAATTAGAAGTAGAACCCCGCATTACCCCTGGCCCACAAAGACCAATATTGTCAGAAGCGATTCCATTCATTTATAAAAAGGCAAAGGTAGAACATTAAAATACGTAATTATTTAGCCGTCTGAAGTCCCCTCTAATAAGAGGGGATTAAGGGGTGTGTTAAATCCCCCCTTTTACTTCATTAGGCTAAATAATTACTAAAATACAAAGATATGATTAATTGTTTGCGACAATCATTACGAATAATAACCGGCAGTCGATTTCCAGACCTTTATCTTTTTGCCTTGTTGGCGCCGGTAATCGCGACCTTGGATATTATCTTGAAAGTTATAACCGGAATCGCGCCTTTACATGAATGTCCTTGTTAAGTATGATCTTGACCACCTAAAAACTAATCTATTGACTTATAACTGATTATATTTGAATAGCCATTTTTTACCCCTTCGTCAATCCTCAAGAAAGTTTGATTCATTAACACATATTTTAAAGCGAATAATCGAAAATTTCCTCAAAAAGACCGCACCCCTCAGCACTCGTAATGGTTTAAAGTCACTAGGGTCACCTATCCTTCGATTCCACTCAGAGAGCCACTAGGGTCAGGAGTCACTGGGGTCACCTAACATAATATCAGGTGCTGAAAACTGAATATAGAAAATTAAATTCAGTAATCAGCAGGCTGACCGAGAATAAGGATTTTAGAAAAAATATGCGAATTATTGAACTTTCAGGCCTATATATTGATTTAATCCTTACAAACAGGAGTTCTCG
>DAOWBV010000206.1 GCA_030633885.1 Planctomycetota bacterium | reverse complement strand
CGCACTTTTTGCTTATCCTCAGAAGCCCAAGCCCTGTTTAAGAAGATAACTTCTTTAGTAGCGTAAATCACATTCCTTATTGACAACTCTATCGTCTGAGGTATAATATTTTCGAGGGAAACGAGATGAAAAAGTTAGAGTACGACATATTGCTTTCAATTGCTGATGGCATGGAGCCATTCGAAATGGTATATTCTGATGTAACGGAGTGGAGCCCGGAAATATCAGATCAGGATATTCTTGGTTGTATGTTTGAATTGCAGTACAAAAAGATAATAAAATTTCTTGATATGAATTGTGATTATGAATTGTTAGAAATAGAACAGGTAAAGCAAAGATTTTCCGAGCAAATCAAAAAATATTTAATAAAGAAAAACTGGTTAGAAATCGAAGGACTTCCGTTTGGTTTATTTTTGGAGGCAACGAAAGATGTGCGCGATCTTGTCACGAGCCCCAAGTATAAAAAATTTTACGAGCAGAATACTTCGAGTGACGAGGATAATAAAGACAAGAAAACGGATCAGTCAAAATAGGATCAAACCTTGATTGTTGAATATTATCGTCCCTAACGGGACTAGAACTGGCCCGTGTGCGGTTCGAGCGGGGTATCGGGCAACGAATAGGTCGCGGCCCATTTCTCCAATGAAATTATCGGTATGTCTTTTTCTTTGAGAAAATCGATCAGCCCCGGCAGATAGCCCGAAGCGTTCCGGTCGTGCATCAGAATAATCCCGCGACCGCCCTCTTCGATCGCTTCTTTCAAGTGACCCAGATAATCATTCGAATCGTCATCAAACAGTTCACCATTAAGATGCCAGTAAACATGGGGATACTTTTTTTCCTTTAAATAGTCCGCCGTCTCCTGACTGAGCAGTCCACCGGGACTGCGGACGTAACTGGCCGCCGGCTGGCCGGTGACCTCCCTGATCCGCCGGCGGGTGTAATTAATGGAATGGTCCAATTCCGTCCGGCTCTGTTTCCGGTAAGCGACGTGCCGGTAATCATGGACGGCGACCGTGTGCCCTTCCGCGACCATCCGTTTCAGCCATTCCTGATAACACTGAAAAGTGCCGCCCTGCCCGGCTTCTTCGGGATCGAACTGGCTGCCCAGGACAAAAAAGGTGGCCTTAATATTTTCCGCTTTCAAAATATCGAGGATGCTTTCGGTATGTTCGATGGTCGCACCGGGCTGATAGTCACGATAAGGACCGTCATCAAAAGTAAAGACCACGGCATTGGCCGAGGTTCGGCGATCGGACCGGCTGTTAGAGGTTTGCGCCGCCAGCGCCGCTTGCCTGGCCGCCTCCTGCCGGGCCTGCTCTTTTTTCCGGGTAGCGACTTCCGCTCTGATCAGAATGGTCTCCTTTTCCAGATCCAGGACCAACCCGATGACCTCGCTCCGGGTCTCGACGGTCTTAATGTAATAATAGATCCCGACGGCAAAAAATATCACCGCCACGCCGGTTAAAAGAATGGAAATGGTGAGCAGTTTTTTCATGGTGAATTTCGGAATCATAAAGTTTACTTGTTTTAAAAAACCTCTCAAATTCCTCCCCCTTTCAGCCAGAGGACTGATCCGTCCTTCGGCGGAGATGGGGGAGGTAAGGTGGGGGTGCTATAAGTTTTCTCTCACCCTCCCCTATCCCCTCCCATCAAGGGAGGGGAACTGTTACACACCCCTACCCCTCTTTCTAGAGGGGAACCAGAACACGCCCTGCCTCGCCCACCGGCGACCAACCACGTTTTACAAGCAAATTTCTTTTACCTCTGTAAGATCGGTAAATACTCGTTGGGGATCTGCATAATAATACAGGCCATGGCGGTGGCGTAAGGCCGGCCGACATCATCGCTCCAGTAGCCGTCGTCGAATTGCCGGGCCAGGAGCTGACCATAAACGTCCCGGTAATAATTATTCCAGTATCTCCCGCCCGCCTGATACATCGCCTGGGAACAATAATAATGGCTGTATAAAAAATGGTAATTAAAAGTTTTATTGGGGAGAGCCGGCGGCTCGGCCTTATGAAGAGCGAGAAACTTCAGGCCCCGGATAACTTCCGGCGCGTCATAATCACCGGCACTCATCAGGGCCGTTACCCCGGCGGCGGTCAGAGCAGGAGATTGACGGGTAAACGACCGGAGCTGATAACTAAAACTGCCGTTGGGCCGGGAACATTTTTTGATGTAATTGATGGCCCGGTCGATCGTTTTTTTCGGCACGCTGATCCCGGCGTTCCGGACGGCCCTCAGGGCCTGAAGGGGAGTGACCGTCACCGAGATATCGGCATCGATCGGCGCCGGCTGGTAACGCCAGCCCCCTTCCGCGTTCTGGCTGCGGACGATCAGGTCAGCCGCTTTTTTCAGTTTTTGCTTGATATCGGCCCGCGGGCTCATGCCGTAAATTTCAGCCAGGAAAAGAGTGGCAAAGGCGTGCTCGTACATCCGGGTACCGTGCTTGGTGATATAACCATCACTCTCCCGGCAACAACTGAGCACGAAATCCAGGGCCCGGGAAACATTTTTGCCGTACTTCCCCCGGCCCGGTAAGTTCCCATTGGCCATAAAAGCCAGCCCGGCCAGGCTGGTAATACAGACGTTATCAAATTTTTCCGTGCCTTCGTAATTATTGTTCAATTTATAACCGACCCGGCAGGTCCAGGAACCGTTCGCGTTCTGGGTCTTGGCCAGATAAGCCAGGCCGCGCTCGACACTCTGGTTCACCCGGCGGGTAAAGGGATCATCGGCCGGCAATCCCTTTTTGTTTTCGGAAAAAGAAAAACTACCGCCCAAAACAAGTAGCGGCAGGACCAACGAAAATATCAATTTCTGGTAACGGCCCATCATTTAGCTCCATAAACGCTTACCCGGTCATTCATCCTAATAACCAGATGATCATCGAAAGCGAAAAATTCCGGCGCGCCTCTTTTACTTTTCACGGACGCAACTATTTTCCGGATAAATTTACCGGTGTTTTTATCAATAATATATATGATCGGCTGGTGTTGCCGGCTCTTAATATCATAAATCGCGCAATTCAACAAGATATTT
>DAOWBV010000233.1 GCA_030633885.1 Planctomycetota bacterium | reverse complement strand
TTAATTGGGTTATTTTACCAAAGCAGCATCCATTCAAAAAACAACCTATACGCCCGACTGCCTGCCCTAATGCGATATATGGAGCGATTAAATCTCCCGCCAGGCATATTGGTATAGATTTTATCTTTAGAAATATAAAACCTGCGATAAAAGAAAATATTAATCCGCCGTAAAAAACCAGCCCGCCTTCCCAGATATAGAAAAATCGGAAAGCGTCCCGGCCGTAATCAGTCCAGTGGGTGATCAGGTGGACGGTTCGGGCGATCAGGACCGCCGTGGCTAACGAAATGACAAACAGCCAGGCCAGGGTCAGGATCGGCCGGTCAGGTTTAGCAGGGGTTTCCGATGACGAAGAAGATTTTCTTTTACGCCACCAGAGGAAGAAAGCGTAGGGTAAAAACCAGCCGATGATCCCGGCCGGCGTGTTCAAGCCGCCGTCAAAAATATTGAAGATGGCCCAGTTGAAATTTCCGGGATAAATGGACAAGTAAGCGATCCGGGCGCCGAGGACCCCGCTGACCATGATAATAATGCCGATATCCAGGATGGTTTCCGATGAAATGCCGGCTTGTTTGCCGCGCCGGGTGGCGATAAATATGGCCGTCAGAAAACCGAGCATGATCATGAACCCGTAAGAATAGATCGGCAGGTTCAGGCCCGGTATTTCCCAGAGTTTTGGATGCATAAAGAAAGTTCCTGCTGTAGCTGCGACCTTTATGGTCGCCTTTAGAAGCGAGGGCAAGCCTCGCCGCTACAACTATTTATTGTAACTTAATTCTTTAGAATTGGAATTCTATCATTAATTCCTAATGGGGCTCGCCCCGTTAGAAACAGGTCGTCCTTAGACGACCGTCGAAATAATAGCATGAATCTCTAACGGGGTCAAAATAAAAGATGTTCGACGTCACGGCTCGAAAAATTTTGCTTGCATTGAAATCGAATAATGATATCCTATTTGGTTGCATCACCTTCTGAGGGGTGAGAGGGCAGAGGAAAGGAGCCAATGCTACACTTTACCTGTGATCGCTGTGACCGGGGATTATTGCTGGAAGAAGACGTGCGTTATGAGGTGACCATCGAAGTGAAATCCGGCTACGACCCGATGGAGATTACCCGGGAAGACCTGAAGAAAGATTTTTCCGCTGAAATGTCCCGGTTGCTGCGACAGATGAAGAAAAAGGGGACCCGGGAATTGGAAGACAGCGTCTATAAGGTTTTTAGGTTTGATCTCTGCCTGAAATGTCAAAAAGAGTTCATTGAAAATCCACTATCTAAGTTAACAGTTAACAATGAACAGTGAACAAGCGACTAAATAAAAGAGAATGATGAATAGTAAGCAGAAAAGAATGGAGAATGTAGAAACGGAACTTTCAGGTCGGTTCTATGATTTTTCTTTGAGAGTGGTCAATCTGGTCCGGTCTTTACCCAGCGAAATGGCTACCCGGGAAATAGGAAAGCAATTATTACGGTCCGGCACTTCGATTGCGAGTAATTATGAAGAAGCTACTGTGGCTTTTACCAAAGCCGATTTCACTTATAAAATAAGTATTTCTTTTAAAGAGGCGAAAGAAAGTAATTTCTGGCTGCGTTTGTTAAGAGATTCAAAGTTGTCCGATTCTGATGAGTTGAAGGCATTAATTCAGGAGTCGTTGGAAATAAAAAAGATCTTAGGTAAAAGCGTAAAAACAGCCAGAGGCAACGCCTGATCTGGTTTGGAATTGTTAATTGTTCATTGTAAACTGAACACTTTAAGGTAAATTTATGTATTTAGGTATCGATGTAGGGTCGGTCAGCGTTAAGGTCGTCCTGATGGATGACCAGATCAAGGGATCCGCAGAATTCAATTCCGACCTGATCAAGGAACGTCATTATCTCCGCAGTCACGGCCAGCCGGTGGATACCGTTTTGTCCATCCTGCGTGATCTGGCGACCCGTTATCCGCTGGACAATATCTCGCTGGTGGCGATCACCGGTTCCGGCGGTAAGCTGATTGCCGAAAAACTCAACGGTTTTTTTGTCAATGAGGTTATGG
>DAOWBV010000004.1 GCA_030633885.1 Planctomycetota bacterium | reverse complement strand
GCCAGCGATGGTGAATATTTGGGAAAGACCGAGCAGATCAAAAACTTCCTTCACATTCGGTTTCGGGCGGATGATCACAATATTACCTTTGTTTTCCTGAGCCAAACCAATGGCCCCGATAAAAACGCCGGCTCCAGCACTGCTGATATAATCAACCTGCGCAAGATCAACAATAAACCGGTACAGATTTTGATTGAAAAAATCCTGAATCGTTTGCTCTAATTCACCGTAAGTGTAAGCATCCAGGAACCCTTTGACCGTAATGGCCACTATTCCATTTTGAAGTTTCTGTGAGTTAATTTTAAAATCAGCCATGAAGTTACTCCTTTCTCCTTTACCCCGCGGGTATCAAACTCGATGTAAATTTCTACGGGGTTCATTAAGTTATATATTTAATCAAAATTAATTTATTTTGTCCATTCTTAAATGAATATTTTACTTCGTCCATAGTCTGCCGGATCAGGAATATCCCCAGGCCTCTTTTTTTACCCTGCCGAATGTTTTCTCTGATATTCGGATTCGTCATTGATTTGGGATCGAAACTTTTACCTTTATGCTCAATGGTCACCTGAAATCTTTGGTCATCACTGCTGATTTGAATATCAATGAATTTGTTTTTCTGCAATTCATAAGCGTGCTCAATAACGTTACTGATCGCTTCATCCACGGCCAAGACCATTTTGTTCTCATGATTGTCGGATAATTTACTTTTTCGGATAGATTTCTGCATAACGTTCCTGACCAGATCCAGGAATTTCATCTCGCTGGTAATCGAAAGTCTTTCGTGCAACATATCCAAAACTCCTTAAACATTTTTGCTTAAGCCGTTACTCGGACGGAAACCAAAGTAATATCATCGTGTTGGGGCGCCGATCCCTTGTAGTTATCCAGAACTTTGATCGTCTGGTCGATAAATACCTTCGAAGGGTAATTCGTCAATTGGCCGACTAACTTATAAAAACGCTCACTCCCGAATTCTTCATCCCGGGGGTTCATCGCTTCCACCACCCCGTCAGTATAAGACACAAAACGATCACCGGGAGCCAGTTGAATCAGCTGTTCTTTCACGGTCCGCTCAAAAACCGGCCCGCGGTCAAACCCGAGCGCGATCCCGTTCGGATTAAATAATTCATAACCCCGCCGGCTATGACGCCAGATGATCAACGGATTGTGCCCGGCGCTGCTCACCAGAATCGTTCGGGCTTTAATATTCATGATCAAATACATGGCCGTGACAAACATGCCCCGCCTGATATCAGCGGCCAAAATACGATTCACTTTGCTCAGGGTGTCGGCCGGCGAAAGATTCCGGGTCGCTTCCATCCGCACCAGACTCCGGGTCATCGTCATCAGCATCGAACCGGGAATCCCTTTCCCGGCCACATCGGCCACGATAATCCCGATGTTATTTTCATCAACTTGGATAATATCGTAATAATCGCCCCCGACTTCGTGACTGGACCGGTAAAAAGCACTGATATCATAACCCGGGATAGCGGGTATTTTTTTCGGCAACAAATTTGATTGAACTTCGTGGGCCAATTCCAACTCTCGCTCCAGGGCCTTGGCTTCAATCTCTTTTTCACGCGCCAGCTGAAGACTTTTAGTCATCCGGTTAAAAGTCACCGTCAAAACACCAATTTCGTCACTGCTGTACGCGTGAGACTGATGAGCCAGATCACCCCGACTGACCATCTCCATATCCGCCATTAAAGTTTTTACTGACCGGGTCACCTGGCCGGCCATGAAAAGTCCCAGTAAAGCCCCCAGAATGATCGCCAAACAGGCCGGCCCCAAAAACGAAATCAATATTTCATTTAAAATCTCATCGATTTTCTTGGCGGAAAGAAACAAGATCACGTAACCCTGTAATTCCCCGTCTTGAGACATGATCGGCTTCTGGTATGAACGAGTCCTTATTTTTAGACCGGAGATACTTTCCCGGTACAACCCCTCGTTGATTTTAATATTATCCTTTGTTTTCATTAAAGAACGGGAATCTTCCAACTGGATGGCCACCTCATTCATACCAACGATCGAATACTTGTTCTTATCCGTAATAATCAGATTCAAAATCGACGGGATTTCAATCCCCATTTCTTCCGCGTTCACGCCGATAATATTACTAAACGGATTTTTACCTTTTGCTTTCAGGTCCTCCCAGAAAGAAAAATCAAAAGCGGCAAAAAGCTTAACTACCCGAATACCCCCATCATTAATTTGCGTTTCCACCTGATGCTTAACAGCCAGATAAGCCGTCACCACGAGGATCAGAGTGGCAATCGTGATCGCCAGGGCGGTAAAAAGAGCGAATTTTGTTTTTAAAGACGCGCCCCGTGGTTTCAGCCGGAGATCGTCTTCCTGAGACGATCGTCCCCGGGGAATACTGATCGCCTTGATGACATTACTTTCCCCGGAATGCGTTTTTTTGGCCGGGACGCGAATACTGATGGACCTTTTTTGTGGTCCGGGCGGATATCTTTTTGCCATGATTCCTATTTAAAATTTAATTTCTAACTATAAAAGAAAAAACGCTTTAAGTCAAGTTTTTTTAGACATTTACGGTGTACCCATCCCTCTACTTTTTTATTGCAAAAATCCAACTTGTATGCTAAACTTTCTCTTTTAATGCGCCCTTAGTCTTAGAAGCCCACAGGATTATGCGAGCGATAGCGAGGCATAAACTGATGGGATTCTTAGATCCCGACGGATGTCGGGATCCTAAGGGAGTATTTAGTTAAATATTTATGCGCCCTTAGCTCAGCCTGGTAGAGCAGCTGATTCTTAATCAGCTGGCCGTATGTTCAAATCCTACAGGGCGTATTTTTACACCTGATTAACCCCCGTAGTATAGGCCTGTTAACGCAGTCCTATCTAAGGGATGATTTATTTATGCGCCCTTAGTCGCACACAGGGTCGCGGTCTACGGGTAAGTCGATCAAAGTCAGGCTCCCGTAGCTTCCGCCGAAGGCGCCTGCCTGCCGGTCAGGCAGGGATCAGCCTCCGGTTGACAATGGATAAAACAAAAGCTTTAGGGAAAAGGACTTATTATCTACGCCCCCGTAGCTCAATGGATAGAGCACCTGATTTCTAATCCGGTGGCTGCAGGTTCGAGTCCTGCCGGGGGTAGCTCGATTTATCGTATCCCGTTAATTACGGGCGAGTGGCGGAACTGGCAGACGCGCCAGACTTAGGATCTGGTCCTGAAAAGGATGGAGGTTCGAATCCTCTCTCGCCCATAATCGTATTTTGCCGGGGTGCCGGATTCGGCTCCCTCCCCGCGTAAAATATAATTTATAAGATTTAAGTTATAAAATTTTTATAGGAGTAAGCGCTATGAGTATTACCTATCGTCCTAACACTCGTCGTCGGAAAAAGAAACACGGATTCAGGAAAAGAATGAAAACCAAAGGCGGGCGGAAAATACTGAAACGACGCCGGGCAAAAAAAGCCTGGAAATTAACGGCCAGCGACGAATAAAAAAACAGTTTTATCAGTGGGCCGTATCATGGACTTTAAAACAGGTAATTTTTAAGGTATCCATCTTAAAAAATAAAGTATCCAGGTCCGGCAGGATAGTTAAGGCTGTCGATAAAACCAAGGATTTCTGCCTTTCTTTTCCGGAAAGATATTTGTAGAAAATACTGGCTCCGGCATCGCCGATAAAAGCGTTGGTATGGTCGGCATGTTTTTCTAAGACATCACTACTTAAACGCATATTTGCTTAGAATCGCAGCTTGTTTTTTTTCCATCCGCCGACGAGCCCGCGGACTTCCATCATCATAACCTAACAGATGCAACAAACCGTGAACGCAATAAAGCAGCAGCTCCTGCCGGACAGTGATCTTCCGCCGACGCGCCTCCGGAACGGCTTTTTCGACGGAAACAACGATCTCACCTAACACTTTATCTCCGTTCATCCCATCATCCATCAGCGGAAAAGCAATCACGTCCGTTATCCGGTTGTGTTTCAAGTAGCGCCGATTTAATTTCCTGATGGTCCGGTTGTCAACCAGCGCCAGACTGAGATCAAACCGGGCATGTTTGTGTTCCTTGAGTACAGATTGCAGAACTTTTTTGATCAGGCGGGTTTCGACCGGCAGGATCCGACGAAAAGACTGGCTGGCATTAATACTTATCATGCTGATTCTGATTTAGATTTTTTGTGATTCGTCTCTGCCTGACCGTTTTCCTCGGGATATTTGATCCGGGCGTGAAAAACACCGGCCAAGCCACGGGTAAAAGTGTTTTCAATCGTTTTCAGTTCACTCATCGTTATATTGCTCTGGTCCAACTGACCGTCTAAAAGCTTGGACATAATAATGTCATGAACCAGACCTTTGAGTTTGGCCGGGGTAACGCTTGATAACGCCCGGGAAGCTGCTTCCACGGAGTCAGCCAGTAAAACAATGGCCGTTTCTTTAGTCTGTGGCTTGGGTCCGCTGTACCGGAAAGATTCCGGAGCGACCCGGTCTTCGTTATCATTATGATTGTTTTTTTCTTTCGCTTCGTGATAAAAATATTTGACCACGGAATTACCGTGATGCTGTTCGACAAAATCAAAAATACGCGATGGTAATCGGTGATATTTCGCGAATTCCAGGCCGTCCTTGACGTGAGCCGTAATAACCAGGGTACTCATCATCGGAGATAGGTTTTTATGCTTACTGTTCGCCTCCACCTCGTTTTCGACAAAGTATTCGGGTTTGTTCAACTTACCGATGTCATGAAAATAAGCCCCGACCCGCACGAGCAGAGAGTTCGCCCTGATCGCCCGGGCGGCGGCCTCGGCCAGATTACCGACCCGCAATGAATGATGGTACGTACCCGGCGCTTCCAGATAAAGTTTCCTCAATAAAGGCTGGTTCATATCGGTCAGTTCCAGCAAACTGAGATCGGTCAATACCCCGAACCACTTCTCAATGAACGGCAAGACACCCAGAACAATGAAACCAGAGACTAAACCGTTGATGAAAGATAAAATAAGTTTTTTGGTCCATGAATTCTCAAATGGTTGAACTCTAATGTTATTAAAAAACTCTTGCAACCCGACATCGAGAAAGACTATTTTCATCAGAACCATCAGTAAGGTAACCACCCCGGCCAGGGCGCCCAACCGGATCAATTTTGACCGGGTCCGCAATTCCGTTAAACCCAGGATAACCAGCATGGCCGCCGGAAAATGAATGATCACTTTAGCAAAATGCTTATCATCGATCAGCAACCAGATAACAAAGATCTGAAAAAACAGATTAATCACGGCCAGCTGTTGAGAGTACCCGATGGTAATGATCATCGATGTTAATACGACCGGCAGGAGATAAAGCGGCCAACCGAATCTTAAGAATACTTCCACGAGCGCCACCAGCGAAACTGATATCACGCCAAAGAAAAATAACTTGATCGGCGAAGAAAATAACTTTGGGTGAAGTATCCACAAAGCAAAGATCATCAAAAAAACGGCCAGGGTGGAGACGATTGTAACCGATAAGATATGCTCAGCCGATCGAAGATACCCGAAACCCAGAGTACTGATAATAATCAACGAAAACAGGATCCCGACCAGAATATAGGTAAACCACTCCCGGGTCGCGGCCTGATCCTCTGTTTGAGAGACCACTCTAGATTTGCCCGGTTGAACCCTTCTTAATTTTTTCTTACCGAAAAAAAACATTGAGTTTCCATCCTGTTAGCTTGCAAAAAATATAAATCAAAACTAAGGGTTTGAGTTACAAAAAGCCGGAAACATGGAACTCAAACCCAAAGGGACCGCGAAGCGAACTCCTTAGAGTTGATATTTATTTATACTTCTAACAGAAGGGGTCAACCCCGTTAGAGGCAGGTCGCCTCAGGCGACCGTTGCAATTGTAATAATAATATTGTTTGTAATGTTAACTCGTTATTGCCAGTAATTTATTTGTAATAGTATCAAATGCCTCTAACGGGGTCAACGTAAATATCGTTTCAGGACCTGGCCGGTATAGGAACGATTATTTTTTGCTATTTCTTCCGGTGTCCCGGCAGCAACCACTTTTCCGCCCGCATCGCCACCTTCCGGCCCCAAGTCAATAATGTAATCGGCGGTTTTGATGACATCGAGATTATGTTCGACGACCAAGATCGTATTCCCCATATCCACTAACCGATTAAGTACTTTGAGTAATTTATTAATATCGGAAAAATGCAGTCCGGTCGTCGGTTCATCCATAATATAAATGGTCCGGCCGGTCGTGGCCCGACCCAATTCGGCGGAGAGTTTAATGCGTTGGGCTTCCCCTCCGGAAAGGGTGGTACTGGATTGACCCATGGCCATGTAACCCAGCCCGACATCCTCCAGCGTCTGCAGGACCCGGACGATCTTGGGAAAATTGCGAAAGAAAACCAGCGCTTCGCTTATTTCCATTTCCAGCACTTCGGCGATATTTTTACCTTTGTATTTTATTTCCAACGTTTCCCGGTTATACCGCTGACCTTTACACGCTTCGCAAACAACGTGCACGTCCGGCAAAAAATGCATTTCGATCTCTTTGGTCCCCTGCCCTTCACAGGACGCACATCGTCCACCTTTAAGGTTAAAACTGAAACGGCCCGGCTGGTAACCCCGGATCTTCGATTCTTTGACTGAAGCGTAAAGGTGCCGGATCTCATCAAACACGCCGGTATAAGTCGCCGGATTGGAACGGGGTGTCCGGCCGATCGGCAACTGATCGATCACTATCACCTTATCCGTATTTTGCACCCCCAGGATCCGATCGTGTTCACCGGTATGGATCCGGCTTTTATAAAGGTGTCGTTTTAAGGCCTTGTAAAGGACCTCTTCCACCAGAGTACTTTTCCCGGAACCGGAAACCCCGGTCACGCAGCAAAAAATTCCCAGCGGGATCCGAACATTAATATTTTTAAGATTATTAGCCCGGGCCCCCTGGATCTCCAGTTGGTAACCTTCATTCCAGGGACGGCGCTTGGCCGGCACCGCGATCTTTAGTTTATTTTTTAAATACTGGGCGGTCAGCGAATTATTGTTTTTTAATATTTCGGAAAATGAACCGGCGCTCACTACCCGGCCGCCGTGCGCCCCGGCTTCGGGTCCGATATCGATAATGTAATCAGCCGCCCTAATTGTATCTTCGTCATGCTCGACCACAATGATCGTGTTACCCAGATCACGTAACTTTTTTAATGTGGTCAACAACCGATTATTATCGCGCTGATGCAAACCGATGGTCGGTTCATCGAGCACGTAACATACCCCGACCAGTCCGGACCCGACCTGCGAGGCCAATCTGATCCGCTGGGCCTCCCCGCCGGCTAAGGTGGCGCTTTTCCGATCCAGGGTCAAATAGCTTAAACCAACATCGACCATAAAAGAAAGCCGGTTAGTGATCTCTTTAAGAATGGGCCGGGCGACCAGTGCGTCCTCTCCCTCAAAAGATAATTTTTTGAAGAAACGGGCGGCTACTTCAATATTTAATCGCGTGATCTCGTAAATATTCTTTCCCCCGATCCGGACCGCTTGCGATTCCGGCTTTAAACGCGCGCCGTTGCAGGCCGGGCAAGGTAATTCACTCATGTAGGACAGGATCCGGTTCTTGACATAATCACTGGTCGTATTCCGGAAACGGCGTTCCAGACCCGGAATCACACCTTCAAAGGTCGTCCCGTATTTTTTTTCGTCCGCCGGCTTGGTCCCGATCATCATGATCCTTTTTTGATCAGCCGCTAATTTAAAGAAAGGTGTATTCAAACTAACATCAAAAGAGTGGGCAACATCACGCAACACGTGATGATAATAGATAGCCATCCGGTGACCGGATTTCCGCCAGGCCTCGATCGCCCCGTTACTTAAAGTCAACGATTTATCCGGAACGATCAGGTCTTCATCAAGCTCCATTTTACTCCCCAGACCGTTACAGACCGGACAGGCCCCGTAAGGACTGTTAAAGGAAAACATACGCGGGCTGACTTCCTCAACATTTACCCCGCACTCCGGACAGGCAAAATGCTCACTGAAAATGGTATCAGACCAACCGCCGCGCCCGGAAACAGAGTTTTTTTCTTCCGAAATAATGACCAATCCATCGCCTAACTGCAAAGCCATTTCGAGCGAATCGGACAACCGTTCTTTAATTCCCGGCCCGGTGATCAACCGGTCAATCACGGTCTCAATATTATGTTTTTTATTTTTATTCAGCTTGATCTGACGACGGCGGGTATCCAGTTCGATCAGTTTACCATCGACCCGAACCCGGCGAAAACCGCTTCTTTTTACTTTTTCAAATATCTCCCGATGCTGCCCTTTCCGGCCCCGAACCAGTGGCGCCAGGATCATGATCCGGCGCTGGGCCGGCATGAGCAGGACCTGATCAATAATCTGCTGGGCCGATTGCCGGCTGATCACCCGCTGGCATTTATAACAATGAACCTGACCAACCCGGGCAAATAAAACCCTTAAATAATCATATATTTCGGTCGCCGTGGCCACGATGGAACGCGGCGTCCCCACCCCACTGCGCTGTTCGATGGAGATCGTCGGCGGTAAGCCCCGGATATGCTCAACTTCGGGTTTAGCCATCTGCTCTAAAAACTGACGGGCATAAGCTGAAAGACTCTCAATATAACGCCTCTGCCCCTCAGCATAGATAGTATCAAAAGCCAGCGATGACTTCCCGGAACCGCTTACCCCGGTAATAACGACTAGTTTATCCCGGGGAATATCGATCTCGATATTCTTGAGATTATGCATCCGGGCGCCTTTGATCGAAATATGCTTGTTTTTCATAACCTGGTCTCTGGGCCTCTGTTAGATACTATATCCATCAGGAGAAAATCTTAGGGTTACCTCAAACCTATTAGGATAGCATACCGGTAATGGAATGTCCATAAGATTTTTTAAAAATTTTATGGGGCGAAAATATGATTCTATTGACCCCGTTAGAGGTATTTGATATTATTGCGAATAAATTACGGGCAATAGTAAATTAATATTACTAACGTTATTATTCTTGCAATACGACGGTCACCCCTGCCGGCAGGCAGGTACGGTGACCTACCTCTAACGGGGTTGACCCCACTTATAATGTTTATATAAAATGGTACATCATGAGTAATGATCTAATGATGTCAGTTCAGTATTTAAAAGGGGTCGGCCCGGAGCGAGTCAAACATTTTCACCACCTGGGCATCAGCACCAGCCGAGACCTACTCTACCACTTTCCACGGAAATACCTGGACCGGACTAAAATAAAAAAAATCACTGAGATCTTAAATTTTTACCGGTCACAAAAATCGACTGAACGTCTCTCCAGTGCTGAAGAAGAAACTATTCAGGGAAAAATCGTTACGATCAGCCTCATCCGGACCCGACGGCGGAAAAGCATCGTCAAAGCAGCCGTTAGTGACCAAAGCGGAATGATCTACGCTACCTGGTTCAACCAACCTTATCTGAAAACCTACCTGACGAAAGGTAAAAAAGTAATCCTTTCCGGCCGGATCAAACTGTTAGAAAAACCAGAGATGATCGCCCCGGAATATGAAGTCCTGGCCGACGATAATTCTCCACCCCTGCACGCCGGCGGACTGATCCCCTGCTATCCGTTAACCGAAGGCTTAAAACAAAAATTCATGCGGCGTACTATCAAGATTCTTCTTGATAAAAATATTGATCTGCCTGAGATCATTGACGATCTGTTACGAAAAAAACGTCAGTTACCGCCCGTTGAACAGGCCATCCGGCAAATCCATTTTCCTGATAATAATACCAAACTCGCGACCGCACGAAAAAGATTCATTTATGAAGAACTGTTCCTGTTACAATTAGCCCTGGGCCTGCGCCGGAACCGGGTCCGGAAAAGCAAGGTCAAATACCCTTTGAAAATATCAACCGCCCTGGAAGAACGAATCCGCCAGCGTATTCCCTTCACCTTGACCCGGTCTCAGGAAAAAGTCATCCGGGAAATAAAGCAGGATCTCCTCCGAACTCACCCGATGAACCGGCTCCTGCAAGGCGATGTCGGGTCCGGCAAAACGGTCGTGGCTATTTACGCGTCCCTGGTAGCCATCGGCAATAAAACCCAGGTTGCTTTCATGACCCCGACGGAAATCCTGGCGGAACAACATTACCAGACTATTACCCAACTCCTGGCCGATTCCCGGGTCAAGATCACATTATTAACCAGCGGCCTGCCGGCCGCGGAACGAAGAAAAAGATTAAACCTTATTAAACAGGGCCGGATCAATTTAGTGATTGGCACTCATTCTTTAATTCAAAAACAAGTTGCCTTTCAAAAATTATCTTTATTAATCATTGACGAACAGCATAAATTCGGGGTGATCCAGCGATCGGTGCTCAAACAAAAAGGCGGCAACCCGCATACACTGGTCATGACCGCCACCCCGATCCCCCGGACCATGGCTATGACCTTATTCGGCGATCTGGATATTTCCACGATCGACGAACTACCCCCGGGCCGGCAACCGATCAAAACATTATTACGCCCGACAAAAAAAATGGTCCGGGCGCTTGATTTTATCCGGGGCAAATTAAAAGAAGGCCGGCAGGTATATTTTGTTTATCCCTTAATTGAACAATCTGATCAAGCAATCAACCAACAGGGATCATTAAAATCCGCCACCCAGATGGCTAAATATCTGCAAGAGAAAATATTTCCGGAATTCCGGGTGACTTTACTGCACGGCGGAATGAGCGAAAAGAAAAAAGATCAAGTCATGCAGGATTTCCGATCCGGCCGGATAAATATTCTGGTCTCAACGGTAATCATTGAAGTGGGGATCGACGTCCCGAACGCTTCGATCATGGTCATCGATCACGCCGAGCGCTACGGGCTGGCCCAGCTCCATCAATTACGGGGCCGGATCGGCCGGGGAACACATCGTTCTTATTGTTTACTCTTTGGCGACTTTACCACCCCGGAATCGAAACAACGGTTAAATATTATGGCGGAAACCAACGACGGGTTTCGGATCGCGGAAGAAGATCTCAGGATCCGGGGACCGGGGGAATTTTTGGGATTAAAGCAAAGCGGATTCCCGGAATTTAAAATTGTTGACCTCCATCGGGATTTTGATATCCTGAAACAAACCCGAAACGACGCTGGACAGGTCCTCAGCCGGGACCCTTTGTTAAAACAAGGTCAACACCGTTGTTTAAAAGAAATAATTATTAAGCAGTTTAAAAATAAATATAACGCCATATGAAAGCACTATTTGTTCTGTCGCTTGATACGGAATTAGCGTGGGGCACCTTTGATAAGAAGGGGTTTATTACCTACAAGTATCACTTTGATCATTATCGCCTACTTATTAACCGCCTGATCGAGCTACTTGAACGATATTCCATAAAAGCCACCTGGGCTTTTGTGGGACATTTGTTTTTAGACCAATGCACGGGAATTCATCAGAATGTACTGAGTCCGAAATATCATTGGTTTAACAACGAAGATTGGCATAAATACGATCCGGGAACAGGATTAAAAAGAGACCCCTATTGGTATGGAAAAGATATTCTCGATAAAGTGAGGAGTATGAAAATAAAACAAGAGATTGGCACTCATACTTTCTCACATGTTATAATCGGAGATAAAGAATGTACCGCAAAAATTGCTGTTTCGCAAATAATGAATTGCATAAAATTGGGAGCCAAGCTTGGTTTTGATGTCGAATCTTTAGTCTTCCCGAGAAATAAAATAGGTTACTTGAAAGAGATTGCGGCCTGTGGCATTAAAACATTTAGAGGTACTGAAAAAAATTGGTATCGAAAGACACCGAGAGGCTTACAACCACTTTTTTCGATGGTAGATCGCATATCAGGTATCACCCCGCCGGTTTATCAATTATCTGAATTACCTTATCAATATGATATCTTGGAGATACCGGCTTCCCAATTTTTAACCAGATATGATGGGATGAGGAAATTTTTGCCATCTTTAGTCAGGATTATTAAGGCTAAAAAAGGAATAAAAAGTGCAATCAAGCGTAAGGCCATATATCATCTCTGGTTTCACCCTTTTAATCTGGGAAGTTCAGAAAAAATGTTCTATGCCATCGAGGAAATACTGAAGTATTTTAGCCGAGAACGAACCAAAGGCAATATCGAAAATTTGACAATGACAGAAATTTATCATGAGTATAAGAAGCTTCATCAATGAACACGAAAATCCTGATTTTAACCAGTGAAAGTAAAACTAATCATTATTTAGTCCAGGAATTATCAGCGCATTTCGATATCAGCTGTGTTATCTACGAAAAAGGATCATTCGCCGCAAAATTTAGAATGATCAGATATAGATTGAAAAAGCAGGGACTGCTTAAAACATTGGGTCAAGTTGTGTTTATTATTTATGCTAAAATTATTATAAACTCCTTCTCGAAACAAAAGATAAACCATCTACTAGGTAACGTTAATAAAACTAATCGGCCATCTATTAAATTAAAAAATTTAAACTGTTCTAAGGTAGCGGAACTGATAAAAAAATACAATCCAAACGTCGTCGTCGTTTCAGGCACAAGTATTATAAAAAAAAACATCATCAATTTATGCAACAGTATCATCAATATCCATTGTGGAATCACCCCGGAATATCGCGGTGTTCACGGAGCGTTCTGGGCAATTTATAATCAGGATTACAAGAAAGCAGGTGTAACCATCCATCAGATTGATGCCGGAGTTGATACTGGTCCGATCCTTTATCAAAAAAGGATTGAATTTGACCCGGCAACCGATACTTTTTGCACATTAGCCATCAAACAATATCTAGTGGGAACTGATCTGATGATAAAATCTATCAAAGAAATAATATCTAGCAAAGGGAATATAAAAACATTTTCGAAATCGTCAACTTTATCCAAACAATGGTATCATCCGACAATCACTGAATACATTAAATTTAAAAAAATCATAAAAAACCTGAGGAAGAAACAGTTGTAGTTATATTTTTGTCCAGTTTTTTATCCGAACAGCACGGATAAACAATACGAGGTAATAATTCTTTATGAACCAGAAAAAAAAACATACTTTATTGAGTCTTTACTGCGATAAATTCATTGAAGCAGGCTGGCTGGCGGCAATTGTTTTATCCGCCCTTTACATGAATATTTACACCCATCGAATGTTCGAGCCGGATAAATCATGCCTACTGCGCAGTATCGCTATTTTTATGGTCCTGGCCTGGATCATAAAAACCATCGAATTAAGAAGGATTACGCCTCAAACAGATCTCGAGGTGACTAATCAAATTAGCTGGAAACCAATCTGGATCCCCATGTTATTATTAATAGTTTCATATATAATTTCGGTCAGCCTTTCCCGGATACCTTTCCACGTCAGTTTCTGGGGTTCCTACGATCGCTTACAGGGAGTCTACACCGTATTCACTTATTTCATTATTTTTATTTTAGCGGCTTCCCATCTGAGAACAAAAGAACAAATAGAGCGATTGGTCACCACAATCATTTTAACTTCAATTCCCATTATTATTTACGCTCTTATTCAGCGTTTAGGATATGATCCGGTCCCCTGGAAAGGTTCGGACCCAACCGTCCGCGTTTCGGCGACTATGGGCAACCCCATCTTCCTGGCCGCTTACTTGATCATGCTCGTCCCCTTAACCCTAAGTCGTTTTTTGATCACCATCAAAAAAATCATTACCCCGGATGATAATACGCCGCCGCTCATCCACGGATTTAAAATCGTCGGGTACGGTTTACTGTTAGCCTTTCAACTGATCAGTATCATCCTGGCCAAAAGCCGCGGCCCGATCGCCGGTTGCCTGGCCGGAGGTTTCACTTTCGTATTACTCTGGTTCTTTATTACGGCCCTCCGGGCAAAAATCTTTAAACCATTAATTATCAGCGGTTTAATTATTTTTTTTACTATTGTTTTTATCATTCTGTTGAATGTCCCGGGCGGACCACTGGAATCATTAAGAAAAATTCCCTACCTGGAACGGGTCGCCAACTTAAATGATTTCAAAACCGGCAGCGGCCGGGTGCGAATGATCATCTGGGAAGGCGTGGTCGATTTGATGAAAGACGCCTCCCCGAGTCAGACGGCTTTCGGGTATGGTCCGGAATCGCTGGGCACTATTTTTTACAAATACCACCCGCCGGAACTAAGCCGGATAGAAGGGAAAACCCAACACGCGGACCGATCGCACAATAGCTTTCTTGATGCCTGGATCACCCGCGGAATATTCGGCCTATTTACCTATATGTTTCTGATCGCCACTTTCTTTTATATCGGGATCAAAGCACTCTGGAAAAACTGGGACAATAGCACTTACCGATTTTTGCTACTGGGATTACTGGCCGGGATCAGCGCCCATGTACTCGAAACCACCGTCGGGATCGATATCGTTGTCACCCAGACTTACTTCTGGTTATATTTGGCCGGTGTTTGGGGAATTGTTCGAATCACAGAAACTGAATCGTCACCTCAATCCGAGTCGGAATCCGCCCAAAAAAGGGGAAATAAAAAGAAAAACAAAAAAAATCGTCAGGATTTTATGACCAAAACGAATGCGTCTATCGACTTAAAATTCAGCCGGGCAATTGCCAATGGTATTTTCTGGTTCTACGTCGGCATAACTTTTATCATCTGTTATGCGATCATGAACTGGTACTGGCCGGACGTTACTTATTCAGTTGACACCCTGGATCAACTGATCGCCGGCTCTTACATCTACTTATTGGCCGCTTTACCGATCGGGGCTTTCGCGATCATCCGGGCCAGGGCCACCATTCATCCGGAAAAAACCACCGTTCTGTTCAGTAACTTTTTAATTTACGTCATCCTTTTAACCGGCGCGGTTATTTTATTCTGGGAAACAAATATTAAACAGATCCAGGCCGACGGGGCTTATAAATTCTGTTTCAGTTATGATACGGAAGCTATGGCTATCCAACGCCGAAGACCACTCCAGCAATTGACCTCTAAGGAAAAACAAATTATTTTTAACATCCGGATCGCCAGCATTCCCTATTATCAACGGGCTATCAAGTTAGCCCCAAAAGAAAAAACTTATTTAAACGGCGCCGGCCGGAATTTTATGGAATTGGCCCGGATCACGCCTTCGTCAGTTGAAGGCAAGTCGATTAAAGATCAATTTAAAAAACTTCCCGGTTTAGACGAAATTCTCAACTGGGATGAAAAAACCGTCTTCTCTACTCACGATAAAAGAACCCGTCATTTCAATGTTCGGCTCAGCCCCCGTGATTTTATCCGCTGCTGTTACGTCTGCCTGGAAAGAGGGTACCAGTTAGAACCGGCTAATTATGAGCGCATCATCTCCCTGGCCAAGATATATCATTACTGGGGACATCTGGAACGTTCGACCGGAAACCCTCAAATCGCGTTGTCTAAGTTTGAGTCAGCTTTGACCCTGTATCAGGAAGCCCGGAAAGTCAATCCGAGAAATGAAGATGTAAAAAAACAGAATCGGATTGTTAGAGGTATTATCAAACAATTGAAAAATAATCCGCCCAAAAAAAAATAACTCCGGTGTCATCGCTTAGAATAAAAGGCAGGCTAACAGAAATGTCCTTGAAAGCTCAGGTTAAAGTCCGGGCGGCCATGCGAAGGAACGGTTTCAAACCCATCATCTCAGCCAGATTGCGACAGTCATCGTAATAATCATCCGCTTTCTTTTTTTCGCCCGTCAAAGCCAACGCTTCCACATAAAGATACATCGCTTCCGGTAATAAGCGCCGGAGCCCCAATTCCTGAGTCATGTTCAACGCCTGAGAAGCCGTGTCGCCCACTTCTTTAATGACCCGCTGCCGTTCTTTCTGGACCCGTTCCGACGAACTTTTTTCCGGTAATATTTTAACCCGCTCCAGACAATAACGGCTTTTAGTAAAAAAATAATGGATCTCAGATTCTTTCCGGTGAATAAACGGTAATAAACGTTCGCCATCATTCAAAAATTTAGCGGCCTGCGTGAAAAGTTCTTCCTGTTTCGTAATGGCCTGAGCAGAAGTATTTTTTTTGTCATGCCCATCACCTCCCCGCCAGCTGGCCTCCTGAATATTGACCAGCGCCATGGTGGTAATCGCTCCAAGCAAGTGAGGTTTTAAGTTCAAGTTTTTAGCCATCTTGAGAGCCTCCTGAGAATAATGCCGGGCCTTGGCGAATAGTTCAGCTTGGTTCCGGCCGGGCAGACCACCCATCAAAGCAAAGAAAACCATGACCCGACCCAAGGCATTCAAGCAGGAAACGATCTCCATTTTGGCCCGCACTCTTTTGGCAATCCCCTCGGATTCGGAAATTAATTTTTCGGCCTCCACGTATTCGCCCCGTTCAAAATATAAAGTGGCGATATTTAACAGACTCATAACGATCTCTGTTTTATCAGCTAACTTTTTTTTCAATCGCAGGCTTTCCAGATGAGACTTTAAAGCCTGGGCATACTCCCCCTGATCATGATAAATATTACCCAGATTACTCAAGGCCATGGCTTCTTCCCGGTCATCATCAATATCGCGGGTCAGGGCCAAACCCTGATCGTAATACTCAAGGGCCCTCGGATAATCACCCTGATCATGATGAACCCCGCCCATATTAAGCAACGCCAGGGCAACCCCGCGCCGGTTACCGATCTTGTGACTGATCTGACTGCTTTCCTCATAACTTTTCAAAGCTGAAGTGTAATCACCCTGATCCCGGTAAACATTCCCGATATTAATATGAGAAGTAGCCACGCCGTAACGGTTTCCGATCTCCTTCATAATCTTCATACTATCCCGGTAAGCCATCAAAGCTTTGGAGTATTCGCCCTGGTACCACTGAATCAAAGCGATATTATTAAAACTGGTAGCCAGTTCTTTTTTGGACTCATTCAGTTCACTTTCCGAAAGTTTATCTTCCTTCATAATTTTAGTAAAAGTCATCCTGACCCGTTCCGACAATTTAGTGGAACCATCATAGAGACCTTTACCGATCAAAGTACGGGAAACCATATTCAACGACCGGCCCAACAAACGGTTATTTTTACCGTGATAAGCGATCTCGGTCCCTTCCCCGGAGAGACGAAAAGCCTGATCATACTCTCCCTGTTTATCAGCGATCTCAGCCAGACCCAACAAACCCCGCACCCGCCAGGACCAATGCGGCGCCTCATTCCTCAATCGTTCATACCATTCACCCGCTTCTTTATAAAGACCAATCAACAGATAAAGATGGGCTTCTTTTTCCAGTAATTTGGCCTTCCGGACTTCCGGCTCTTTTATTTCGGCCCACTCCAATAACTCCCGGGCCTTAACGTAAACCTTGATCGCTTCTGGTAACATGTACCGATTACCTTCATAATCACCGTAGGCCTCGTAAAGATCAAGCGCTTCATGAAATTCCCGGGCCTGTTCAGCGTGATGACCAGCCAACTTTAAGTATAATTCCACCCCGAGTTCTTTATCATTGCGCTTCTCCTTGAGGAAATCAAGCACCCGCTGATGCAACTCGGCCCGCTCCTTTTTCAAAAGCATCCGATAACTAACATCCCTGATAAGTTCGTGCCGAAAACTATACTCACGGTCATTTTTGTATAAACTTTCCGCGCTCCGGTTGATAAAACCTTTGACCTCCAGGTTAATCAATTCATCATTAATATCGTAGTCAAAAGATTTCTGAACCCCTTGTTGCCAGAAGATCCGACCGAAAACCGAAGCGACTTTGATCACTTTTTTCTCTTTCTCCGTTAATCGATCAATCCGGCTTTCTAAAATCTGCCAGATATTTTCCGGAAGATCGATTTCCGCCTTACCGTCAACCTTGGATATGCCGGTCAACTCAGCTTCCTCGTTCCAACCCCGCATTAATTCTTCCAGGAAAAGCGGGTTTCCACCGGTTTTTATCCATAACTCATCTTTTAAACGCGGCGGTAACGCAACATTTTTTAACAGGGTTTCAACAAACTGTTCCGTCGTCTCTTTGCCCAGCGGTTGTAATTCGATCACCTGCCAAATAGCAGACCCTTTACCTGCCTCACCGGCAGACAAGTCAGAACCCCGGATCTTAGTCAGAAAATCGCTCATTCCTTCCTGGGGACGTACGGTGGCAATCACCAATAACGGACCGGCAAACTGACAGCGGGGTAAAAAGTTCAGGAAATCAATGGTGCCCACGTCCGCCCATTGCAAATCTTCCACCATCAAAATCAGGGCCTTATTTTCACGAGCCGTTGACTCGACCAGTTTTTTCACGGTACTGAAAGCCGCCATCCGGGCGGAGGAAGAATCAAGTTCATCTAACGGTGAATCCTCATATTTCATCCCCAGGAAAAAACCGAAAAAATGATGACAAAGCGGATCATCCGGAAATCTCTTCACTGATTCTTTTTTTAAACGGATTTTGGCCTCAGCCGGGGAAAGGTTGGTCAGATCAAAATGGTGCCGGATAACCTGCGCCAGCGGGTCATAAGGCAACTGGGCCTGGGGCAAACAACGCTCATAAAATAATTTGTAAGGCTCCGAACTGTTCAAAACGGATTTTTTAAATTCCTGGATCAATCGGGATTTACCGATACCGGCTTCTCCGTAAATAGTTACAAAATCAGGTCGTTTTTTGACGACAACATCCTGCAGTATCTTTTTGAGCTGACGTTGTTCGTTCACCCGACCGATAAAAGGGGTCGCCGGCGGTAGTTTTCTTTCTTCCACCCCCAACACTTCATAAGCCTGAACGGATTTTTCTTTACCGGTTAGTTTAAGACTGAGCATCTGACGCAGACGAAACCCTTTTTTTAGATGACGTTGGGTCGCATGGGCAATCAGAACTGAATTAATGGAAGCGGCCACCTGTAAACGCTGCGCAATGTTAACCGTATCACCCAACACGGTAGACCCACCGCTGGCCACGCCACCCCAGAGGACTTCTCCGGTATTGATCCCGATCCGCATGGATAATTCCTGCCCGAGTTCCACGGAAATCTTTCTTAATTCATCTTGTAAGATCAACGCAGCCGAGACCGCCCGGACCGGATCATCTTCGTGCATTTGAGGCACCCCGAAAACGGCCATCAGCGCATCACCCATCAATTTATCAACATAACCACCCTTTTTTTGAATGACCTCTTCGAACCGGGAAAAAGTCCGGTTGACCATGGCGTGAACTTCTTCCGGATCCATTCGTTCCGAAAGAGACGTGTAACCGACCAGATCGGTAAAAAGGATGGTCACCAGACGCCGTTCCTGCTTCGCCGCCGGGACGGACTTGGTCGGTTTCGCCGCCGATGAGATAGCGTCTTTTTTCAAAGTTGCCCCGCATTCCAAACAGAATTTGGCCTGCAGAGGATTAACTGTTTTACATTTTAGACATTTCATAACCTTATATATTAGCCGATTATTATCTAAAAAACAAGTAAAACTATTTGGGCGTTAATAATTCACTGGAATGAATACTCGACACCTCGAAAGTGATTAATGCTGACAACTGGCTTGACGCATCGGTGCCCACTGAAGTCTTTTAAAAATTTTATTAGACTGGACCCGGTTGACCAATTAATTGGATCTTAACCCTGACTTTTTAACCAAACGAGAAAACCGCAGGTCTGGCATCCCTCGTGCCCCCGAACGCAAAAATCATTGAATATCTGAAAAAGCCCCTGTTGTTGACAGGCGGTAGTAACGATAGTTTTGATCATTTTTTTATTCTGGCCCAACAAACGAAAATTCATGAAGCGAGTCAGATAATTATCAGCGGTTAACGGATAATCCGTATAAAAAGACAACAGTTTTCGGGTCAGCGATCCCGATCCGCTCTTCTCAGCCTGCCACAATAAAACCGGCAGGATCACATTGACCACCATAATATTGATCAGATCACGCCCGATGCAAGTCGTCCGGTTCTTAAATTTCTTGGAATCAAAAGTACTGTGCCAATGCCAGTAATCATTGTCCGGCGACTGAAATAAACTGAATATTTTTTTATTAACCGTCACCGGATCATTGGTCGACATGAATATTCCGGAAAATTCAGGGATCAATCCGTCCGCCAACCAGCACCGGGTTAAAAAATAACTGAACCCAGCGATCCGACGAACCGGAAAATTTATCGGCCGCGTACCGGTTAAATTCCATTGAATCGGTTGTTTATATTTTTTCCAATTGTTTTTCAGGCGGCCCAGGACCAGATTCAAATTAGCCAAATAACGCCGGGTTTCAACGGTCCGACTTCGTCCCGGCGCCGGCCAGAGACCGGATGTTTTCAGCAGAATCGCCTGGATTACCAACGGCTTGAGTGTTTCGGGAAAACGGTCACTGATAACCCGCAAAGTCCGGACCGGCATCCGCCGGGCCAGCTCCAGAAATGACGCTCGATTGTTTTTATAACCCAGTGTTTCCAGCAACCCGCGATAAAGAGCGTTTTCACTATCATTGACCCACTCCTGGGATAAAGTTTCTCGAAACTTTTTTATTTTCCGATCAAGCCGCACCCGGCCAGCCAGATCAATAAAATATTTTAACTTGGCCCGTTTTCGGGCATCAAGAAAATACTGGTAACATCGACCGACTCCACCGAACTGCGCACCGGTAGGATAAAACATATCCGTGGTCAACAGGCGATCGAATGCCTCATACTTCCGCCGCCACCAGGGAGAAAGAACCAATTGCGGAATCGACTGCCCAAACACGTTAGTAATAAATTTCTCTTTCAGGTCGTTCCAGAAAACAACGTGCAGGATAACACGCTGATAACCACGATCAGTCTGATGCCGGTGGCGGTACCAATCTGAAGCGGCACAGTGAATCTCGACATCACCGGTCATCACCTGCGGGCCGATCTTTAACCGGGCCTGTTTGAAATCAGGGCCGCCGGATAAGTTCCAAAAACCGGGAAAAATAACCTGAAGGGACTGGCCGGAAACTGTTCGGCAAGTGACATTTTGCAGAACCTGTTCCGCCCAGAAATATTGGATTAGTTTTTCATTGATTTTCTGGCCGAACCTGACCTTTGGACGATCCCGAATAACGGAAGGAATGATTGAGGTCAGTCCGGCCGAGTTTTTGATCTGTTCGTACTCGTTTAAAGCTATCTGCCGGGCTTTAATTTTCACAAAGGAATGTAACCGGATTCGCGCATGACATCAAATATTTCCTGCATAACACCGTCGATATTTTTTTGAACAGTATTAATGATATGATCCGCGGCTCGCGCGTAATAACGTCTCCGGAATTCCATGACTTCCTTGATCTCCAGGTAAAGATCATCGAGCGTGGTCAGCGGCGGTCTTTGCCGGGGAGTACAGATATCGGCCTGGAGTCGCCGGAAAACGGTATCGCAATCGGCTTCGAGCAAGAAAATAATTCCGCGCCTTTTAAGATTTTTAATGTTTTTATACTTTAAAACAGCGCCGCCACCCACCGCGATCACCTTGGAATCTAATTTGGAAAGTTCAGCAATCGTGTCAGATTCGAGCATCCGGAAAAAAGTCTCGCCCCGAATCCGAAAAAATTCGCTGATCGTCATGCCATATTTACTTTCAAAATAATCATCCGTATCGATAAAATCAACCCCGAGTTTTTTGGCCAGAATTCGTCCGACCGTTGTTTTACCGACCCCCCGAAACCCAAACAGTACAATATTCATATCAGCCTCTCATGAACACCTGGCTTAACGAGAAAAAGACTTAAACAATTTATTTAACGCCTGCGCCTGACAAAGGCTGATAGTTCCCTTCTGCCGGGCAATTTTTACGGTCAATTTACCCATTTCAACATAAAACGGCAAGTGACCCGGCAGTTTTTTCTTGATCAGCTTTAAATGATCCCGGACGGTTAAGGCGTCACCCCGGGCCACCGGGCCGGTCAGCGCTTCCGGACCGCCGAGCCGATCAATGTTCGTAATGGCTCCCCGGATCAACGGTTTCAACGCCGGCCAAGTGATATTTTTCGGAAACCCGGCGGCGGCCAAAAATTTCTGCCCGCTTTCCAATAAGGTCACTAAATAATTAGAAGCAATCACCCCGGCCGCGTGATACAAATTTTTCTGCCGGCAATTGATCTTAACGGGGACTCCCTTTAACGCCTTGACCAACGATTTGATCTTCGGTAAAGCCGACCGAGTACCTTCGTAAGCACAATAGGTCCCGGCAAAATTTTTCACCGCTTCGCTGGGTCGGGCGATCGTTTGCAGAGGATGGCAAGCGCCAATCTGGATCCGGACGTTTTTTTTTGATGGCCGAAGAACATCCGAAGTCAAACTACCACTGCAATGCAAAACCAGACTTCCCGGTCGAAAACCCCGCCGGGCCGCGACGCGAGCACAGATTTCCTTGATTCCCCCGTCATTGGTAGTGATAAAAATGATCCGTCCCAGACAGGCCGCATCCGCCGGATCACTTGTAATCCTGACACCGCGCCCGATAAAACGGGCCGCCTGGCGCGCCCGCCGGCGATGCCGGCTCCAGAGCGCCCTCACCCGATAACGGCTGGTCCGCTGCAACAGATAACCGAGCGTCTGTCCAACCCGGCCACTCCCCAAAATAGTAACATCAATTTTTTTCATGCCACCTTAAAAAAAGCAGAAAAAAACCTCCGCATCTGCCGTATGGAAATTCCGGGTAGAACCCATATTTTAATTTGGGCACAGCCTGACAGCTTCTGATATTCCCGATGATTAATCGGGACATCTTTTCACTATCAGAACGAAGCGCCCTTTTTTAATCTGTTGGTTCTAATTAAAACAAACCATTACGCACAGGGCAGAGGTTAATTATTTTTCTTTCTTGATTTTCTTTATCCGGTCCGTTAATTCTTCTTCCGTGATAATTTGTTTCGAAATCAGAATATCCCTTAAAGCTTCGGGTAATAACTGGCTATCACCAACCGTCCCTGTTATTTTTTTCTTTTTTGGCTTTGACTTACCTTCCAAGATATCCAACAAGTCTTCCTTTGATTTCAAATGCTTACTTTTCCCTTCAAATATCTCTTTGATATGATTCTTGATAACGCTCCGGGGTGCCAACACCACATCCACCCGCCAGTCCGTGACCAGCTGGATCTGTTCGATCGCTTCGTAATCGGTCGGATCACTGATAACAACGATCAACTCATCATCTTTTAAAGACACCGGTAAAAACGTATACTTTTCGATCAACGCGCGGGGAATCTTCTTGATCAGGTTGACCGGCAAAAACATTTCGTCCAGATTAACGATTTCGATCTCCTGCTGTTCGGCCAAGCATTTGACCATAGAAGTTTCATCGACAAAACCCAGTTTTTCAATGATCATTCCCAATCGTTCACCGGTTGATTTTTGGTATTCTAACGCGGTTTTCAGCTGCTCCTCGGTCAGCAACTTGGCCTTTTTCAGGATCTCTCCGATCTTATATGTCTTACCGGGATCAAATTCCATTTTCTTATCCATGGTTTCACGACGGTTTAAAATACTTAATATCCAACACGCGGCCCTGACGTTTATTTTTGTCTTCAAAAACCGGGACGACCGTAGCGCCCACTTTCACTTCCTCCGGAAGGATCTCGTCAATTTTGTGGATCAATCCTCCGTGCACGCCTTTAAAACTAATTAACGCCAGGATCACCGGTTCGGCCAGCGGCTGGCCCTGGTAATCCTGATAAGCAATAGTATAAGTCGTAATCGTACCTTTTTTCGGAACCGGCGCCCAGCTATCCAGTTTTTTCAAACAGCGTTCACAGAAAAGTCGCGGCGGCAGATAAACGATCCGACATTTGGTACAACGCGTGGCCATGATCTTACCTTTGTTTTTCAGTCCGGTAAAAAACTGTTCGCCGGCCACCCCGCTTGTGTAAAGATAAGAAACCGGTATGTCACCCGACCATCGGGTAAACTCCTGGTCAACAAATTTTTTCTCTAACATCAGTCCTGCCCCCTTCGAAAACTATCGTTAAATTGGTTTAAAATATTTAATGTCAGTAATGGCACCCTGCCGCTCTTCCGGTGGTTTCCAGACGGCTTTAACGCGAATACCGATTTTAATCTTCTTCGGGTCGATCTCACCCAGTAAATGCATGATCCCCACTCCCTTGGAAGCTCCATCGATCTCGATCACCGCCGGCACCTGAGGTTCTTTCAGCCGAACCATGTTCCAGGCGACGTAGGAAACAGAAAAAGTATTTACCGTACCGGTATCAGCCAGTTTGATCCATTCACTCGTCGGTTGAAAACACCATTCGCAAAACATGCGGGGCGGCACCAAAACCCGACTGCAATGACGGCACCGACGCCCCAACAAGACCCCTTTCTTCAAACCGTTCAAATAACGGCTGATGGCTACCCCGGCATCCCATTTATATTTGAGGTTCGGATGCCAATCAGTCAAGCAAACTTTCCGTTCAGCCAAATCTTCGTGGCTTAAACCATGGCTGGGATAAACTTTTTCTTTACCTGCCTTAAGTTTCCTGACCGGCAATTGTTTTTTTTGCGGCTTGGCTGTTTTTTTCCGGCGAGGCGATTTAGCTTTCTTGTTTTTACTCCGAACTTTCTTTTTTGCTTTCCCTTTCTTCTTCTTTCTCATGCTGCCTCCTCATTAAATTTAATTTTCCCCTGACGATAAACCTTTAAAAATGCCTCGACGATCCGGGGATCAAACTGAACCCCGGACCCGTTCATCGGCCGCGGCATTAGCGATCAATAACGGCTGGAGGTTCTCGGCCACCAAACCAACGACCCCTCCCCTTTTTTGGTCTTCAAAACATCAAACTGGGCTTTCTGTCCTGATTTTTCGATGAATAAAACGTATATAATTCACCGCTTTTGCGGTCAAAAGTAAATAAAAAACATCTTCGCGCCCGCCGGACCACCAGCAAATTTTCTCAGTTATGACGTAAAAACTGCTGAAAATCTGTCTGATCGGCTTAATCCAGGATCTTACAGATTATTTTTTCAGAAACCCTCGTATTATTATTATAAGATATTTATTCGAGTTGTCAATTTAAAAAATTGACAAACACTATTTTAATAAGCTATAATAGGGTATGAATGAAATGCACGGAAAAAAACCATCAGAAACAACAGCCCGACCAGCCGATGAACCCCACATTCCGAGTTTAAATATCCGGCTGGCGCAGTTATTGTATCGAACGTCCTGGTTCCGGTTTTTCTTAGCCATCCTGTCGGCTATTTTATTAATCCTGTCTTTTCCGCCTTTCAATTACGGCATCCTGGCCTGGGTAGCCCTGGTCCCCTTACTGGTAGCCACGCTCAGTACGCCGTCTCTCAAACTGGCTACCGGGTTAGGCGCCATCACCGGTATTATTTTCTATTCGATCTCGCTTCATTTCTTCTGGCCGGTCTTCGGATTAATGGGGTTATTGCTAGGCAATATTATGACCGTTTTTCTGGCCCTTTTCACCGCTTCACTCTGGATCATGGCCGATCGTTTCGCCCTTAAAAAAACTTTGATTATCACACCCATCTTCTGGACCGCCCTGGAATATTTCCGGGCTGAATGTTATTTTCTGAAATTCTCCTGGTTAAGTCTGGGCTACTCCCAACACAATCATTTAACGCTGATCCAGATTTGTGATGTCTTTGGCGTGTATGGGCTTTCGTTTATCATCGTGATCACTAACGCTCTGCTCGCCTGGTTTGTCCTGGAAAAATTGAGGCGGAAAAAGTTGACACTCTGGAGCCCGATCGTGGCACTGGTTATTTTTTCCGTTGTCTTACTTTACGGTTTGGTAAAATTAAGTTATGTTGGCTTAATGGAAAAAACCAGTAGAAATCAGATCGATGTTGCCGTCTTTCAGGAAGAATTAACTACGGATGCCCTCGATCACTATATCGAAAAAACCAACCAGATCACTCGGGGGAAAAAACCGCTCATGGCCGTCTGGCCGGAAGTCTGTGTTAAAAACGCGTTAAGTAACCCCCAAAACCGCGCCCGGTTGGAGAAATTAACGCGCGAAAAAAACATCTACCTGGTTCTCGGATCGGAAGAAGAACCGGAACGTCACGTTTATCAAAATCTGGTCCTTATGTTCGGCCCCAAAGGTAAATTGCCGGGCGAGTATCATAAACGTGTCCCGGTTCAGTTTGTCGAGACCGCTTTTATCAGAGCCGGCAAGGAGGTCGGGGTTTTCCAATCTGATTTCGGACCGGTCGGGATCATGACCTGTTACGAAGCCGGCTACAGTAATCTGGGAAGAGATACCGTCAAAGCCGGGGCCAAGATCCTGGTCATACCCACTAATGAAGTCAGAAATTGGGGACGGATAGAACACGAATTACACGCCAGTATCGTACCTTATCGGGCGGTAGAAACCAGACGGCCGATCGCCCGATCAGCTTCGGTCGGGGTTTCAATGGTCGTGGACCCTTACGGCCGGATCCAGAGTAAACTTGATTTTCTTCAGACCGGTGTGATCCGCACAACGATCACTCCTCGGCGCTATCAAACCATTTATGTCCGCTACGGTTACCTGCTGCCGATCTTCTGCCTGATCTTCTATCTCGGTTTGATGCTGGGCCACCTGATTGTCCCATTATTAATTGAAGCTTATCATAACGCCTGAAAAACGGTCCCTGATCATAATCCCGACTTTAATCTAAACAGACCCCGCTATTTATCGGGGTCCCGACGACCAAACGACCGTTATTCTTTTTCCCCCAATGATAATTTCCGCTTCTCAATGTTATCTACCTGACGACAAAATTTAATAAATTCCGGGTAATCCACCGGCAATATTTTTTGCGGCCAGACGAAATAATTTTTAGAAATGGAGATGACTTCTACCGGCAAGTCATCCCGGGAAACGACCTGTGAAGAAATCGTCAAGGAGTAAGTCCCGAATTTACTGGCCAGATTAACATTCTCCGGGGCATTTTTTAAACGCCAGCCGAGCGGTAAAACTATTTTTATCTTTTCCCGTCCCAGAGAATTCCGCTTGACCTCCAGGGGAAGTTTCCGATCCGATTCAGAAATAAACTGCCGGGTCAAATTCAGCGGTACCAATCCGGTTTTACAACTGATCCCATCCTGCCCCTGAGTACTGAAATCGGACCAGCTAAACTGCACATTGATCTTTAATGGTTCAGTCGACTTCTGCAGGCCGGCAAAATCGATCTCTTTCACCGTCAAGCCCGGATATAATGAATTAAAAGAACTCTCAAGAATATTTTTCCGGCTTTGCTTATCAAGCGGCGTCAGGCTTTCTTTAGTCGTGGCCGCGCTTTCCCCCTTCACCATGATATGGCCCACCGCCGAAACTTTATTTTTTTCATCCAGGTAAAAAGTAAATTCGGAATAGGAGAGATTCTCCTCGGCCGGCAACTTGGGTATTTTCACCATTCGACCGCTATTTTTACCGATGACAAAACTAAAACCTTCCTGGAAATGAAAAGGGATTAAACCGCACGGTAGGTAACGATAGGAACCGGATAACCAGAGCGCCTCGCCGCTCTCTTGAACTATCTGCAACAACGGGCCCCCGGACCCTTCGCCGGCAAAATAATCCGGGTCAGGGAAAGACCAGTTCGGTTCCGGGTAAAGATGATGATTCTGTCGGGTCAACGCAAAATGACTTTCCACCCCGGCGGCATCCAGTAAAGCTTTCATCAGGATCAAACGGTTACCTTTTTTCTCAAGTATAATATCATGCGCCGTATAACCACTACCACCGGTATCTTTGATCAAATCAGTCACAAAATAATAGATCGCTTCGGTTTTAGCCAGGACCGTCTCCTGACCCTTGATCAACAACTGCGCTTTTTCTTTAATGGCCCGGGTCACCAAAGCACGCTGAAAAAAATACTCTTTATAGAACTTGTTGATCTCGGACCAGTCTAAGTACTGACCGACGATCACGTGCGGTAAAATATCATCATGATGGGGCATGAACGATTCCGGCTCGATCCGCTCCGTGTGCGTCATCGTCCAGTTATAAATTTTAACATCTGACTGTTCTTTTACTTCCGGTTTCAAAGTCAGGTTTTTCTGGATGTATTTCAGATCGAAATTTTTCGGCGTGATCACGATCAACTGGGAAATCAGAAAAGGCGAATCAAAATTGGGGTCCTGAAAATAAAATGCCGGATAAATAAACTGTGGCTGGCTGGCGTAAGGCGCCTCGATTTTAAACTTGTACTCGATCACCGAACCGATCTGGACTACCGGCATAGTAAAAGAAGAGCCGCTAACCCGGGTCGGCTCGAGGACCGTCCCGTCGGGCTGGTGGATCTTCGCCTCCAACAACTCACCCTGAATATTGATCGTACTGTATTTATCAATCCCTTCGTCATTCAGAATCTTATAAGCCTGGTGGATCACATCGCTATGCGCCCCGTCTTCATAGATCCGGACCACCGCTTGATCCAGCAAATAAACCACGGCCGATTTGGGATACTTGGTTTTGTCCGGCGCGCCGGGAATGAGTGTTTTAACATCCACGGCAAAAGGCTGATAAAAATCACCTTTTCGGTTATCCAGAAATTCCAGATAACGCCGAAGCGTGATGTTGGCCGGCCGGAATTTCAAAGAAGTGTGATAATTTTCTGACGCCTTTTTTTCGTCTCCGGATTTCAGGTAGAGATCACCCAGTACTTGATAATAGCGGGCCGAACCCGGTACCAGACTCAGCAACCGCCGGTAATTCTTGATGGCCGCCGGATAATCTTCCATTTCAACCTGCAATTCCGCGACCGCTTCAAGATAACTCACACTGTTGGGATCTTTTTTCAGGAACTCATTATAGATCTTCAAAGTGTTTTCCAGGTAACCCTGCTTCCGATGCAATCCAGCGATCTGCCAGGCCACACTGTAATCAACCGGCAGCTTTTTCCGGAACAGTTCCAGGGCTTTTTGATAGTTCTGCCCATCCAGGTGACGTCTGATCCAATAACTCAGGTAAAACGAATTGTCCGGGACCAACTCATCCAGCTTCTTCATACATCGTTCCGTCTCACGCGACCAGTTCTGCCGTTCGGAAAACTTGGCCGTCAGGTAATAACCGTAAAAAAAGTCCGGATTGACCTTGAACGCTTTTTCCAGTTCCCGCAGAGCCTTTTCCGTTTTATCATCCTCGTTATAATAGATCGCCCGACCCTGGTAAGCCGGAACAAAATCCGGATCTATTTTCAACATTTGTTCATATTCCTTTTTGACCAGGTTCCGCCGGTGCGTTTCCGGCAATAAGGTCGTGGACCCATAAACTCGAGTCAACGTGTAATGAGACCAAACCAAATCAGGATTAACGGACACGGCTTTTTCGGCAAAAAATAACGCCTCATCATCATGCCCGACAAATAAATGGAGTAACCCCAGCAGACTCAGAATAAAAGGGTCGTCCGGATTGTTTTTAGCCCGTTCCAGGTAAAATTCCAAGGCACCGGTTGGCCGCGCAACAACCGGGTTGACTTTGGTTTCGTTTTTTTCCAGCGGATGCAATTTCAGGGCCGATTCAAATTCAAGATCTTTTAACGGCTGCCCCTGCCTGTCCAGTAATTGAACCGAAAAAGTCCGGCCCAAACCGGAGATCAGTTTGATCATCAACCGGTTCCAGCCGGCCCGCAAGTTGCATTTCAAATCCAGTTCGACCGGCCAGTATTTTCTTAAGCGATCCACTTCAAAAACCGCCTGATCATTCAACCAGCATTTAAACGCCGACCCGGTATTGATCCGGATGATTATTTCCTGCGGCGCAGGCGATTTAATCTGAGCCAAGCCGTAGACTGCCCCTTTGGGGGCCGCCAGGTAATTAAAAAAGTTAATCCCCATATCCTGGAACTGGGTCGGATAGGCCCGCCAGGGCCGATCCGGACCGGACCCGCTACCGGCTAACCGGGAATCGACTTCGTAAGGTTTTTCCAGAGACAGATCAGCCCGATCCGTTTCGGGCGGGTAAACTTCATCAAAACTGGCCAGGCTGGTAAAACCCCAGGGTCCGTTAAAACTCCAGTCTGAAACAAAACCTAACTGATCCAGCAGGGATTGACTTTTGTCCCATTGACCCTGCATCTGATAAAGACCCATCAGATATTCCATCAATAGTATCCGGTTAAATCCGTTTTTCATCTCCCCGGCCAGAATTTCCTCCAATTGTTTGGTCATGACAGATTGATCGGGTAAATACGAGCGGAAATAGGGTAAAGACCGGAAAATAAATTCCACGACCGGTTCATCCGGGTTCTTTTTAACAATATCCAACCAACCTTTAATCAGGGTACCATAATCGCCCTTTTTCAAAGCCGGCGCGCCCAGAACGGCCTCTTCCAATGTCGCCGTTTCGGCGGATTCACCGCCGACCGAAGACAAAGCCGTCTCTTTGGTTAATTCCGATGACGGAACCGGATCGGCATTAACCGGAACCAGCAAACTTAAAATAAACAGGAGAAAGATAACAAACAAAATACGTAATCGGATGGGCATAAATAATCCTTACTTCAACTCGAAAACTATTTCCTTATCTTCGTGTTCGTCAACCTGTTTGGCAAACTCACGGAACTCTTTATACGCTTCCTTGCTCACCCGGGTCGTGTTCAAACGGAACTGATGGACAACAGTTACGATATTTTTTTTAACCTGGTAAGAAACGGAAAAAGATCCGAAATCATTTTTTGTTTCAAAATCTGACGGCACTGATTTGACAGCCGCTCCGGCCGGCAGAACAAATTCGTTCCGGGATTCGGTCGCCACCGGTTTTTTCAGGATCAGATCAAATTCCCGCTCCGCCCGGGAACAGAGCCGGGATAAAGTTAATGTTGATAAAACCGGCCGGAAATGAAATTCTTTCTCACGGACCTGGGCAAAAGACGGGATCTCAATCACCCATTCATAAGTAACCGGCTGGCTCAGATCATTCAAATCGGAAAAAGTCACCCGGGACACCTTGGCCCCGCCGAAATCCCGGCCAAATAATCTTTCCACCATCAGATGCGCCTTGGCCTGGTTTGAAAAATAATAACGGTAATTGCTCGCCTGGTCACCTTTCAAAACAGCCGAAACGGTCAAGGTCGCCTCCCCGGCCGGTTTAATCTCGATCCTGGTTTTTTCGCTCTTAGAATTTTTTTCCGGAGGAGCATAAGGAATCGTCTTCAATTCTCCGCCCGACTCGTTAACCACAAAAACCGTCGCGCCCATATCACCACTGGGCAAGGTCCCCACGGGAAAATAAGAAGCCGTCCCGTCCAGCCAGAGGGTACTTCCGTCCTTTAACGTCACGTGCGAAATGCAATGGTTAAAGTGTTCGACCATCGGTAAAGTCAGGTCCTCTTTTCCCCGGCGACCTTCCACCGCGTAGATCAATACCGGTTCTGATTTGATCCCGAATTCTTTCAAAAAAACATTCAGTAACAACGCTTTATCCTTGCAATCACCGAACTTCCGGGTAAAAACAGTCGAAGCATTATACGGTTTCCAACCATGGATCCCGTACTCCCAGGCCTCGTATCTGATCTCGCTAATGACAAAATCGTAGATCGCTTTTATTTTTTCCCGTTCCGAAACATTTTTGTCCGGCACTAATTCATTTAATTTCAGGCGCATTTCATCGTTAAAGTCAAAAGTCCGCTTAATCATCTGCCAGTACCAACGTCCGAATTCTTTCCAGTCGCCGTAAGAAGAAACCTGCAGAGCGGGAATGATCTCGCCCGCCGGCGGCATTGATGGCTCCGGCCGAAAACCCTTAATATCTTCCAATGCCCAGGTGTAAATCACGGTCCGGTCGCCCGGTGATTCGGTCCGGGTCGGTTTCAACTCAAAGTTCTTCTGGTTAAAATAAAATTTCCGGTTCGTCGGCACGATCAGGGTATAAATGGACCGGGCCGTCGGGTCATTTGTGCCGAAATAAAAAGTATCGGCAAAATAATCACCGAAAAAATCCTGCCGGAGATCTGATATTTTGTATTCCAGGTCAACAATATCATTGATATTGAGCGGCGGTAATCCCACGAATTGGCCCCGGCCCAGCCGCGCTTCCTCAATACTGCCATCCGGATGCACCACCCGGGCCATTAGGATCTTTAAACTCTGACGGGACGGATCGTAGCTGACCCGAATACTGTTAAAATCCTGCACCCCTTTTTCATTAAGGATCTTAATCACCCGATGAACGTAAGAACTACGCGTCCCCTCTTTGTTAACTTTGGACACTTGCTGGTCCAGCAGATAATAAACCGCGGATTCCTCAGATGGTTTTTTGTCGCCGATCCGGGCCAGGATTGATTCCAGTGTTTCCTTAAAGGGATTTTCAAAAGCGACTTTATCTGTTTCGATAAATTCCAGGTATCTTTTCAACCAGACGTTGTTGGGGTTAATCCTGAGCGCCTCCTGCCAGGCCTCCCGGGCCGCTTTTTGGTTACCCAGCCAGTTAAAATAATCGCCTTTCTGGGCAATGAGACGCGCGTTTTCGGGCGCGACGGTCAGGGCTTTCAGGCATTCGGTCAAAGCGTCAGGATAATTCTGTAAACCTTCGAATATCTCCGCCCGTTTCAAGTAAGGACGCAAATTGTACGGCGCCAGTTCACTGACCAGATTGCATTCCTCCAATGCACGCTTGACCAATCCCTGCCGCCGGTAAAGGTCAATCAATCGAAAGCGCACATTGTTATCCGCGTAATTTACCTGTTCTAACCATTGCTGATAGATATCAACGGCTTTCTGGACCTGGGAATCGCCGGTCAATTCCGTCGCCAGCAGCAATCGGAACAAGGGGTAATCGGGATATTGAGTGACCAGTGATTTTTTCCGCCGGGAAACTTCAGTGATAAAACCTTTCGCGCCCAGTAATTGCAGTTCCAGGTATTTGGCCACCCGGAAATCAGGATTGATCCCGAAAACGGTCTTGAGGTAATTATCACTTCGCTCGACATTGTGCAGACAATAATCATAGGATTTAGCCACCTTCTGGTCCGCGCCCGCGCGTTTCCCGTCCAGCATCAGTGGGTTTGCCAGCGCTAGCCGGGACTGGTCCCCCTCCCGTTCGGCGG
>DAOWBV010000073.1 GCA_030633885.1 Planctomycetota bacterium | reverse complement strand
TTGTAGAGCGGTTCCCAGTAAACGCCAAATATCAACACCGGGACAACCAGAATAATCAAAAGAATGACGTAATAAGACGGGATTGACAGCGGCGCCGGTGTTTCGGACTTGTCCGGTATCCCTTCCAGAAACATGGCCTTAACGATCCGCACGTAATAGAATAAAGAGATAACGCTATTCAACACGCCGACCACCGCCAGGGCGTACCACTGACTTTCGATCACGGCTGAAAAAATATAGAATTTACCGATAAACCCGGCCAGCGGCGGCAGACCGGTCAACGAAAACAAGAAAATGCTCATCACTATTCCGATTATCGGTGACCGCCAACCAAGCCCTTTATAATCCTTAATGTCCTCACTACCAATGGATCGGCTGACCACGATCACCACCAGGAAAGCACCCAGGTTCATAAAAAGATAGATAACCAAATAGATCATAATGGCGGTAATACCCCGACCGTTTAACAGCACCAGCCCCATCAGGATATACCCGGCGTGAGCGATACTGGAATAAGCCAGTAATCGTTTCAGATTATTCTGCCAGAGCGCGGCCAGGTTACCGATGGTCATAGTCAGAACAGAGATCACCGCCAGGACGATCGGCCAGTGAGTATGCGGTAACGCCAACCATTCGCCATAACCGGCCGGCACGGAGAGAACGGTGTAAAAAAATCTGATCAGGATAGCAAAGCCGGCCGCTTTGGGCGCGACCGAAAGAAAAGCGGTGATCGGTGTCGGAGCTCCCTCGTAAACATCCGGACACCACATGTGGAACGGCACGGCAGCGATCTTATAACAAAGCCCGGCCATAACCATGATCGTGGCCACTAATAAAACCGGACTCCCGCCAACTCCCCAGGCTAAAGCTTCTCTGACCGACCCGAAATCAGTCTGTCCGCACAGACCGTAAATCAGAGACAAACCATAGATCATGATCCCGGAAGCGACCGCCCCGAAAATAACGTATTTCAAGCCCGCCTCGCTCGATTTTCGGTTCCCCTTCAGGGAAGCGGTTAAAATATAAGAGGAAATGCTGACCATTTCGATCGAAACATACATCATCAAAAGGTTGGCCGAAGAGGCCAGGCAGAAAAGACCGACCGTGGAGATCAACAGAAGCGCGTAGTATTCGGCCCCGACCTCTTTCTGGGGATAGCGCTCATTCGGATGGGAAATAGAAAACATAATGGTGAACCCGGTAGCCACCAGGAAAAGCACTTTAAAGAAAAGGGCCATCGGGTCCAGTATGATCATACCGGAAAAAAGATGACCGAACTGACCGCCGCGGAACAATTCAGCGCAAAAAGCCATGCTGACCACCAGTCCGGCCAGGGCCAACAACGGCAACAGGGTCCGGACCCGCCCCCGATCTGATCGGGACAGGCACATTTCAAATAATAAGATTAAAATGACGGTCGCGACCAGGACCATTTCCGGCAAAAAATATTTTAAGCTCGCTACATTATCCATAAAATTTTTACTATCGGGCAACTAACTCTAGTAATCTCACCAGCGAATTATTGACCATATTGATCACCGGCATCGGATAGATACCGACAAAAATAACGATTAAACCCAGCGGGACCAGGGTAAACATTTCACGGCCATTGATCTCAGTTAAATTGGCATATTTCGGATTCAGCGGGCCCAGGAACATGCGCCGGAACATCCAGAGAAAATAACCGGCCGTCAGGACCACACCGAAAACAGCGATCACGGTCGCTGGCATATTTACTTTGAAAGCACCGAGAAATACCAGGAACTCACCGACAAAACCGCTTAAGCCGGGCAAACCCATGGAAGCAAAAATGGCCAGGGTCATCATCGCCGTATAAAGCGGCATGCGATTAGCCAGTCCGCCGAAACCGTCAATATCACGGTGATGGGCCCGGTCATAAATCACACCGGCGAGTAAAAAGAGCATCCCGGAAATACAGCCGTGGTTGAACATCTGCAAAACGGCCCCGTTTAAACCAATTACCGCATCTTTGACGACAGCGACTCCGCTCACTGCCACCCCAATACCCAGCAAACAAAACCCCATATGACTGATACTGGAATAAGCGATCAGCCGCTTCATATCTTTCTGAGCCATGGTACAAAGCGCGCCGTAAATAATATTGATCACCCCGATGATCACCAGATAGATCGCCAACGACCGGGTGGCCTCCGGTAAAATGGGTAAACAGATCCGCAAGATACCGTAGACCCCCATCTTTAACAGGATCCCGGCCAGGATAACGCTGATGGCCGTCGGCGCTTCGGTATGAGCGTCCGGCAACCAGGTATGGAACGGAAAAGCCGGCACCTTGACGGCAAAGGCGATGTAAAGTCCGATAAAAGCAATGATCCCGAAACTGGTAAAATTCTTATACTGATTGGCTAATTCAGTTAAGTCAAAAGTATGAGGATCGCTTTTAAAATAAAACGCCAGCATGACCAGCAACATCAAGACACTGCCGACCAGGGTATAAAGAAAGAACTTAATGGCCGCGTATTCCTTACGCGGTCCACCCCAGATACCGATCAGGAAATACATAGGTAGGAGCGTGATCTCCCAGAAGACGTAAAACAGGAAAAAATCCAGGGCGCAGAAAACACCCATCATACCGGTATTTAAAAGAAGCATTAAAGAAAAGTACCCTTTAACCCCTTTATTAATTCCCCAGGAAGCAAAAACGGCCAGGAAACAAATTAAGGGAGTCAATAAAACCATGAGAATACTTATGCCATCTATCCCTAAGTAATATTGAATATTAAAGGTCTCGATCCAATTGTACTTTTCTTTGAATTGAAAGTCACCGGTATCGGTAAAGATCGCGCAAAGATAGATCGCCAGGGCTAACTGGATACCGGTAAAAACAGCCGCCGTAATCCGGATCGCGCCGTGACTCTTCCGGGGTAACAACAAGATCAGCGGCACGGCTAATATCGGCATAAAAATCAGTAGCGTCAGTAAATGAGAATGCATGACTTTAAATCCTCCTGAACATTTTTATTATTAATCGGAATTTATTTTAATACAAAAAACCAAATAAGCCCGACAAGCATAATTATCCCGGCCACGACCCAGGTCAGATAATCTTTTAACCGGCCGGACTGGGGCTGACGGACAACCTGGCCAAACGCAAGGACCGTCTGGCCGGTCCCGTTCACGGCGCCATCAACGACATTCTTATCCATCCAACCGCTGGCTTTGGCCACCTTGATCGTACTGGTCCCGAGACCGTTAACGATCTTATCGATCACGCCGAGATCTATTTTATAAGCCAGTATATTATTCAAGGCCAAAAGACTCTTAATCAATACTTGCTGATAGATTTCGTCAATATAATATTTATTCAATAATAATTTATGTAAACCGGAAAACTTCTGAGCGATCCTACCCGGTATATCTTTCTTTTTAATATAGCAATAATAGGCGCCGTAGATACTGATAAGCACCAACCCGACTGAAAGAACCATTAATAATAATTCCAAAGTCGTATCTCCGTGATGTTCCCCAACCGGGAGAACCGCGGCATCATGGCCACCCGTCGAAACGTGTTTTTCAACATGAATGATTCCGGAATTAGCAAAAACCGGCGCCATGAATTCTTCAATGTGATTCGCCCCCTTTAACGCATGAGGAATACCGACCAGACCACCAACAATGGAAAGAACGGCTAAAACCATTAAAGGAATTGTCATTGTTTTAGGTGACTCATGAATATGGGCGTGATGACTCTTATCCCGGGTGGAATCATCATCGCAACAAACATCATGTCCGGAAGGTTCCTGATCCGGCGGATGGTGATCGACATGATGAGCGCGATTCTCTCCAAAAAAAGTCATAAAAACTAAACGGGACATATAAAAAGCAGTCAATACGGCCCCGGCCAGACCAACAGCCCAAAGTACCCGATGCCCGCTCGAAAAAGTCTTCCAGAGTATTTCATCTTTACTGAAAAATCCGGCAAAAGGCGGGATCCCGGCAATGGCCACCGTGGCAATCAAAAACGTCCAGAAAGTTATGGGCATGAATTTTCTCACCCCCCCCATCTTTCTCATATCTTGTTCCCCGCCGGTCCCGTGAATAACGCTACCGGACCCTAAGAACAGTAACGCCTTGAAAAAAGCGTGGGTCATCAAATGAAAAATGCCGGCGGCAAAGGCGCCGACCCCGACCCCTAAAAACATGTAACCCAGCTGACTGATCGTTGAATAAGCCAGAACTTTTTTGATGTCGTTCTGAACCAGGGCGATCGTCCCGGCGTAAAAAGCGGTCGCCACCCCGACAATAGCCACCACCAACATAGCGGTCGGCGATAAAACATAAAGGAAATTCATCCGGGCGATCATGTAAACACCGGCCGTGACCATGGTCGCCGCGTGGATCAGGGCGCTGACCGGCGTCGGACCGGCCATGGCGTCCGGCAACCAGACGTACAACGGAATCTGAGCCGACTTACCAGCCGCTCCGACAAAAAGTAATAAACAAATCGCGGTTGCCAGACCAGTACTTAAAGGATGGGCGGCCAGGGCCGCTTGTAATCCCTGAAAACTAACGCTGTCCAAACTCCAGAATAAAAGAAAAATACCCAGCATAAATCCGAAATCACCGATCCGGTTGACAATAAACGCCTTCTTCCCGGCGGTGGCATTAGCTTTCTTTTCAAACCAGAACCCGATCAAAAGATAGGAACACAGACCCACGCCTTCCCAACCGATAAACATCAATAAAAGGTTATCAGCAGCCACCAGCAGAATCATGGCAAAAACAAAAAGATTAAGAAAACCAAAATAGCGGGCGTAGCGTTTATCATCAGCCATGTAACCGACGGAATAAACGTGGATCAGGAAACTGACTCCGGTCACCACCAGCAGCATAATAATGGAAAGCGGATCGACCAGAAAAGCCACTTCGGCATTCAGCTTGCCAATATTTAACCACTGGTAAACAACATTATGAATGACCCGGGCATCAGCCGGTAGTTTGATCAGCTGGAAAAAAGTAACGGCTGACAGAACAAATGATCCCAGTATGCCCCCGCAAGCCAGCAGGCTCACTGTCCGTTTGCCCAGGAAACGGCCGATCATCAGATTAATGATCGCGCCCAAAGCCGGTAATAAAGGGATCAACCAGAGATAGTTAGTCATAATTATAAATTATAAGTTATAAATGATAAATAAATCACTTGTTACTTTGAGCTGATTTTACTATAGCCGTTAAAATATTTTTTATTTCAACCACTTCTGTTAACAACAGCTTCGCCTCTTTATGCTTGAATAATTTAACTGCGACCCATATTTTCAACCAATATATAGTTTCCCTGGATTCTTTCTTAGCAATATTAATACAGTGGATAAAGTCTTTTTTCGTTAGCCCACCTTGCGCTTCTTCTACGTTAGCACCAATCGAGGTGCCCGCATCCAGCAATTGCTTGGCAGGACCGGAATAACGTAATTCAGACAAAAGAGAAAAATAAAACTTTACTATTTTTACTGAAAATTCAAATGTCCTATCTTTAATATGATTTTTTCGTTTTTCCATACTCATCACTCAGCATTTATAATCCATCACTTGTTCAACCTTTTAATTCATCCGTTTTGTCAACATCAACGGTCTTGAAATTCTGATAAATATTAATAATGATCGCCAAGGCGACAGCCGCTTCAGCCGCGGCCAGGATAATGACAAAAACAGCAAAGACCTGACCGGAAATATCATTCGCCACGTACCGGCTCAGGGCAACAAGATTTATATTGGTGGCGTTCAGGATCAACTCCACCCCCATCAAAATCGCCACGGCGTTTTTGCGGGTCAGGATGACATAGATCCCCAGACAAAACAACATCGCCGCGATGATCAAAAAATGCTGTAACGGAAAAGACTGCAATATAGCCATCTAATTAATCTTTCTTTTTCGGCCGGGCCAGATAGGCCGCGCCGAGCAAGGCTCCCAGTAATAAAACCGAGATTAATTCAAAAGGTAAAAGATACTTACCCATAATCGCATAACCGATCTTTTCGACTGTCGGTTCAGATATTAACTTGGCTGTTTCAACGACCGCCCAATCGGTCTTGACGATTAACCAGGTCAAACCGGCAAAAACGATCAGAACCAACGGAGCGGCCAGCCAGGGTTTCGTCGCCGGATTGGACATATGAATATCAGTGATCTTATTGGTCAACATGACCGCGAAAAGGATCAGCACCAGAATACCACCGACGTAAATAACCACCTGGGCGGCAGCCAGGAAATCAGCCTGCAGAAACACATACAATCCGGCCACCCCGAAAAAAGTCAATAACAAGGCGAAGGCGGAATGCAAAATATTCCGGGAAAAAGCGACGATGCAGGCCGAGCCGATCGTTAATAACCCGAAAACATAAAAAATAACGGTATAAATTATTTCAGAATTACTCATAATTATTTTTTCGCCCAGTGATAAACCAGATCTTCCCGACTGCAGGTAGAATTTTCGTAATCATGGCTTAGATAGATCGCCCCGGTGGGACAGTTCTCAACGCAAAAACCGCATTGAATACAACGGGAAATATCTATATCAAATTTAGTTACGTCTTTTAGCTTCTTAATCTCTTTACCTTCCAGGTTAACCACTTTCTTCGGTAGGTCCGACTTAACACCGTCCAAAGCAATGCAACTCACCGGACAGACATTCACGCAATACATACAAGTAATGCATTTGTCCGGATCACCCTTGACCATTCCGCGGAACCGTTCCGGCAAGTCACAGCGTTCGTCCGGATACTGGACGGTCACCGGTTTACTGATGAGATATTTCAGGGTGACGCGCATCCCGACCAGCACGGTCCAGAGTCCGACAATAATATTTTTAAAATAAGTAGTCATTATTAAGTCAAAGCGATCCAGATCCCGATGGCGATAACATTCGCGAACGCGATCGGCAACAAAACTTTCCAGCATAACTTCATCAACTGATCAACCCGGTACCGGGGCAGGGTCCAGCGCAACCACATCATGAGAAAAACAGAAAATAAAGTCTTCCCGGCAAACCAACCCATCCCTTCCAGTACAACCCAGGGTTCCGGCAGAATAGAAAAAGGCAAAACGCTGTGCCAGCCACCCCAGAAAAGGACCGTGGCGATGGCACTGACAGCCAGCATGTTCGCGTATTCCGACATAAAGAAAAAGGCGAACCGCATCCCGCTGTATTCGGTGTGGAACCCGGCGACCAGTTCGGACTCAGCTTCCGGAATATCGAAAGGGGTCCGGTTAACTTCGGCCATAGCCGCGACGTAATAGACCAAAAACACGAAACAGGTGAACGGCGGATAACGGAAGATCAACCAGTTCCAGATACCGCCTTCCTGCATACTGACAATATCAAACATATTCATCGTACCGGCGATCATAATGATAGCCAGGAAAGAAACCGCTACCGGTACTTCGTAACTGATGATCTGAGCGGCTGAACGCATCCCGCCCAGAAGCGACCATTTATTGCTCGACGCCCAACCGGCCATGAGAATACTGACTACCACGAAACCGGACATAGCCAAGACATAAAGCAGGCCGATATTCAGGTTAGTTATGGCCAGTGGTTTCCCGAAAAGCTGGTTATACGGAATGGCCGCGAAAAGAGCCAGGGTACCGGCAAAAAGAACATACGGCGCCGCTTTGAATAAAAAACGATCGGCTTTTGCCGGGATCAGATCTTCTTTCATCACCAGTTTGATCCCGTCAGCCATGAACTGCAAAAGACCGTGCGGACCCACCCGCATCGGACCCATCCGCGACTGGATGTGACCGGCGACCTTGCGTTCCGCATAGGACGCGACACCGGCAAAAAACATGACCACCCCTAAAACCACGCCCCCGAAAACAAACATGAATAAAATATACCAGAGCTCGATCGGGAGCGTTTTCAGAAAACCCCAACCGGTGGTTTCGATTACAAATTTTTGGATCCAGATAATTAATTCTTGCATCGCTTATCTATCTATTTCCGGTAAAATAATATCGAGACTGCCGACGATCATGATCAAATCTGAAATCATCGTCCCGGTGCCAATGATTTCCGTAACACTCAGGTTCGCAAACGAAGGTGTCCGAATTTTCAAACGATAAGGTTTCGGCGTACCATCACTGACCAGGTACATACCCATGTCACCGCGCGGATTCTCAAAACGGCAATATATCTCCCCGGCCGGCGGTTTAAACACCCGCGGCACTTTAGTACAATAATCACCTTTAGGTATCATGTCCAGCGCCTGGCGAATGATCTTCACCGATTCTTCCATCTCGCGCATCCGGATGATATAACGATCCCAGCAATCACCCAGTTCACCCATTTCACCTTTACCAACCGGGATCTCAAAGTCAAGTTTGGGATAAACACTGTAAGGTTCGTTCCGGCGAATATCCCAGGATATCCCGGCCGCCCGCAGGTTCGGGCCGGTCACGCCGTGCTCGATACAAGTCTGGGCATCTAACGGACCCACGTGCGCTACCCGATTGATAAAAATACGATTATACGTCAGTAAATTACTATATTCTTTGAGACACGGTTCAAAATAATCACAGAATTCCCTGGTTTTTTGAATAAAACCATCCGGTAAATCCTTAGACACCCCACCGAACCTATAGTAATTATATGTAAGGCGCTGACCGCAGGTCATTTCGAAAAGGTCAAGAATGCATTCCCGTTCCCGAAATCCATAAATCAACGGGGTCCAGGCGCCGGCTTCCAGACCGGAAGTCCCGAAAAACACCAAATGACTGGCGATCCGGTTAAGCTCAGCCATGATCACCCGGATATATTCGGCCCGTTCCGGTACTTTGATCCCGGCCAGTTTTTCCACGGTCGCCGCGTAAGCAAAATTGCAATTCATGGAAGCCAGGTAATCCAACCGGTCGGTATAAGGCATGAACTGACTGTATTTCAGACGCTCGGCGATCTTTTCCAGACCCCGGTGCAGAAAACCAACCACCGGCGTGATCTCACTGACCATCTCGCCATCAGTCTTGATCACCAATTTCAACACCCCGTGCATACTCGGGTGCTGCGGCCCCATATTGATGATCATTTCTTCGGATTCTAATGCTTTTATTTCATCCATATCTATT
>DAOWBV010000162.1 GCA_030633885.1 Planctomycetota bacterium | reverse complement strand
TTCGATCCCGGCCACGTCTGCGAAAGTGACTTTTTGCTTATGGGCGGGTGGTATGCGGGTTTTGCTGCGGCCAAAGGAAAAAATACCGGTCGGGTTACCGGAAGACCTGATCTGGCGGAAGAAGAAATACCAGACTACCCCGAAGATAAATATCCAGGGCAGGAAAGTCCATAAAAGTTGATAAAGGAAAGTATTCGACTGGGCATACTCAATATTTTCGATCAAGCCCTGTTTCTTTAACGCGTATAATTCTTTCGGTTTTTCCGATTCCCTCAAGTAACCTTCCGGGATGACTTTGACTTTGAAGGAATCATAGGGGTCTGGATTCCGGTATTGACCGGAGGCCTGGTTGCCGTTAATAATAATACTTTTGATCTTACCTTCATGGGCCTGTTCCAGCATTTGTTCAAACATGATGACCGTGACCTTCTGTTCCATGTTGCGGTACAAAAAGAAAGCCATCAACATGATCAGCCCGGAAAATAAAATGATGAAGAATATCCCTTTCGGGGGAGATTTATCAGGTTTTTTTTTGGATGGCGTCGGACGTTTGTCCGGTTTTCGGTAATCTTTTTTTGGTGTCATTGAGAATCTTCCTTATTTTGGTCTGGTTTCCAGTTGGCTGACTGTCCAGCGGGTCAGTTTTTCGTAAACTTCGGATCGGGCGGTGATCTCATTTTCACCCCGGGACCCGACTAATTCTGCGTTTTCACTATGAGTTTTTTCAAAGACCAGATTATTGGTCTTGAGGTCCCTTAGCGATACTTTTATGGTGATAACAACCTGGGATTCGATTACCCGGTCATCGATATCTTCGACCAGGGCCGGTTTAACGTAATCAATGATCTCTCCGGTCAATAACAGGTCCGGCCGGGCGTCAGGTTTGACCAGGATAAAAGGTGTTTTGGCTTTTAGTTCTCTTTCCAGCCGGTGGGTGAGTTCGAACTCATGGTTCCGGCGGAGCGTTTTGTTATCGAAGATCTCCACGGCAATGGTCCGGACGTTCTGCATGTAAGGATGCGCGGAATACTGGCAACCGGCCAAGCCAGTCAGGCCGACCGTTAAGATCAGTAAACCGAAGATCAGTTTTTTTATCGGGCTCATTGTTTTTTTTCGACCGGTATTTTTTTCTTGGCTGGTTGATTCAATCGGGCTCGGGCTTTTTCAGCCCAGGGGGTGCCGGGATATTCCTGGATGACGTTGGTGAAATAAACATTGGCCGCTTTCGGCCGGTTAGTTTCCAGGTAAAAACAGGCGGTGGCGTAGTCGCGTTCGGCCAGCCGCGAAATCGTCTTCAGCTGAAGTTGCCGGGCTTGATCGAGCAGGGGGCTCTGAGGGAACCGGAATAAAAATTTATCGAAAATCTGTTCGGACTGGAGCAGCGGGTCCTGATCATAATTCGGACCCAGGTATTCTTTCAGGCGGCATAACCCCTGGCTCAACAGAGCGTGGGCCGCGGCCTGACTTTTGGGATAGGTTTTCAGGAAAACTTCATATTCCAGCCGCGCGTCCTCGAATTTTTTTTTCCGGAAAAGCGTATCAGCTAATTTCAAATGATAAATCTCTGACGGCTCGGCGTAGGGATGGTTTTCCAGGGTGTGTCGGATGGTATTCATGCCCCAATCAATGGCCGGTAAAATGGGCAGGCCGAAGAGAGTCCGGTTTTTGCCGTCCAAATACATGAATCCGATCTCGAATTTCCGCTGGATAACCTGCGAGAGATACTCGCTTTGGGGGAAAAGCTTTAAATAATTGTCGTAAATATCAGCGACTTTTTCATATTTTTTCAGGTGAAACAGACACTCAGTTGCTAAAAATCTGGTCCGGGACTGTTGTTCCTTGTTTTTGGTTTTCTTATGCAGATTCTTGGTGATCTTATAGGCCGCGGAAAAATTCCCGGTCTTAAAAAGATTCTCGGCTTTCTGATAGGCCGCGGTCACTTCCGGTGAAGGCGGGTGGATCGTGGCGTCGTCATCAGCATTCTTTTTTGCGCCGGCGCAACCGGTTAACCCGATGGCTGTGATTAAGACAATACTTAATAATAAATAACCGAAACTGCTTTTTTTCATTATTTCCGTTTAATCCGTTAAATCCTGCCTGCCCGTCCGTAGTCCGCTGGACGGAGGAGGGTTGTTCAATTCGTCTGAATTATTTTTGCCGTTTTCAACGGCTGGCCGACAATACTGGACACATAATAGTTTAACATGGCCCTTAATTTTTTATTCATCAGCGGCGCGATCCGTAACCGGCTCAAGTCCGAAGTCTGCCGGTTCGAAAGATTATGATATAACGACAATACGCCCAGATTCGTGGCGATCGTGTGGTCATTCGGTCGATGGCAATGGTGGCAGACCACGCCGCCCAACCGGGCATTAAAGATCACGGATCGCTTCGGCACGCTATTGATTTTTTTATGACAACGCGCGCAGACCCGCGTGTGGGGCATATAACCCAGACATTTCAAGGCCTGCGTCTCAAAAGCAAACAAGGCCAGGTTCGCCGGGTTGTCCTGTTCGGTCTCGTGCTCTTTGATTCGGTTTAACCGGTTCAGTGTTTCCAGCGCCAGATCGAACAAAACGGTATTTTTATCTTCCAGGGCGGTTAGATTGTTCAGGAACTCCGCTACGTAGATCGCCCGCGTCAGTCGGTCCAGATCCTTTCGTAAATTTGAAAAATTATCCTCCAGCTCATACTCCATCAGTATTTTCAGATGCTGGTTGGGTTTATCCAGGAAAACCACGTGATAAACATTCAGCAGGTCCACCGGGCCGTCGAATTTTTTGTTTTTTCTTTTCGAGCCCTTGGCCAACACATTGATCTTACCATACTCAGCAGTGTAAAAAGTCACCCACTGACTGGTTTCCCGATAATCGCTTCGTTTAATGGTGATCGCCTTGCTTTTTTTCGGCCCCATTAATGTCACGGTTGATGAATCCCGGTTTTAGTCGTGATTTCGCTCCACAAATCGCAAGCTGCCGATTATATATCTTTAATATCCCCGTTAGAGACCCGCCTGCCAAAGCGCCTGCCTGTGCGTGTTCGCACGCAGACAGGAAACGGTGGGCAGGTAGGTCGTCCCTTGGTGACGACCGTCGCATTGTATGATTTCCAACGAAAGTTTGTTTAATTTGCATGTTTCCAATACTTTTGTCAGCAATTTTTGTAATCTCTAACGGGGTTAACTTTCTATTGCCTGTAAAGTATCCGTAAGAATATCAAATACCTCCAGCGGGGTCAAGAAAAAGTTCAGCACCTATCGACGCTAACCGCTTGACAGGCCAATATGTTAAGGCGAAAATTGAAGACATTGAAACATGTTATAGTATGTAAATAAGATGAGAGGGAGGGGAGTTTTTTTTCGTAAGTTCTTGTTCTGTAATGGAGTACCGGCCTGACGGCTTGCCCCGCTCTTTTTGCCCGCCAAAGGACGGGGTCTGTCCTCCGGCATGACAAAAAGGGCGGGAGAAAGGGCGGGGCTGGCCCGTTTACCTGTTTATCCGCCTCTGGAGGACCTCGGGCATGGCCTGCAGGATCGAGGTTGTCCGGACACGGGCAATCCGGGGTGCTCCGCAGTGACAAAAAACTTTCCGGCCCTTCAATGAGGCATGTGTTCTCAAGCGAATTTTTATTGACAAATATTAAGGTGATAGTATAAAAGTAATAGTTAAAAGACCAGTTCATTTAGATTTAATAAAGGAGTATTAAGGATGAGAAGAATTGCGCTGCTTGTTTTTTTCGCCCTGGCCATAGCCGGGTTAATTACCCCGGTTTTTTCACAGACACAAGTATCTCCCGATGACATTACTCCCGGCGAATGGTTGATGAGTAAATTTTCTGCCGGGGCATTAAAAGGAAGGCATATTGACCCGGTCATGGAATCACTGGTATTCAATACGTTCGGTTTCCCTTCGGAAAATACTGAATCACCCGCCGGTGTCACCTGGGTAAAAATTGCCGCTAAAAATGGAGTCCTCCAATGTGGTAAGCCCCGGGGAATATTTTATTGCGTCACTAAAATAAACGTCGAAAAATCAACAACGGCCGTGATGAGCGCGCCGGGTGTATTCCGTGTTTTTATCAACGGAAAACCATATCCGGGTGAATACTACAATATGGATTTTGCCCGCATTCCGGTTTCTTTTAAAAAGGGTGAAAATATTATTGTTGCCGGATGCTTTATCTGGCGTGGCAAGACACCGGCCCTCAGGTTTAAAACCACGAAAAATGAAATAGAGTTTAATGAAAAAGATTTGACCCGTCCCGACTGGCGGGTCGGTGAATCGGCCGCCCAGTATCTCGGGGTACCGGTTTTGAATATGAAGGATGAGGTGTTAATGGATGTCGCGGCCGAGGTGGTTGAGAACGATTATTTTACGGCCACGAGCCGGCCGATACCGGCGCTGGCTCCCCGGGCAGTTACTCAAGTACCATTTCTTCTTCAACCAAAAAAACC
>DAOWBV010000191.1 GCA_030633885.1 Planctomycetota bacterium | reverse complement strand
CGCTCCGCTTTCCGTGGTCAGCATGGCGTAGGCCTGATAACCGATCTCGGTTTCAAATATCAGGGCGACGCTTTTTTTCCCGGTGGCTTTATTCCGGATACTGAATACTCTGGCGTAATGGTTTCGGATCGCTTCCAGGAAAGCCGCGTAAATTCTGCATTTTTGGCGGCTGATATTTGTTTTGACGATATAATGTTTGGTTTCGCGGACGTAAGTATTCCGCCAGGTGGGCCCTTTAATGACGTGTTTGATATTTCTATAGTTTTCCCGGGCTTCATCGTTTTCCGGGTCCAGGTCAACGGCCCGGGTCAGATCGGCGACCGCTTTGTCTTCTTCCCCCAGGATAAAATATAAATAACCCCGGCCGGAATAACCGTAAGAATAATCACCATTGATTTCGATCGCTTTCTGATAATCGTTCATGGCTTCTTCGAGCTGATAAAAGCCCAGGTAAATATCGCCCCGCTTTTTATAGGCCTCATGAAAATCAGGATTAACATTGATGGCTTGACACAGATCAGCCAGGCTTTTTTTCTTGGCGGGAAGATAAAAATATAAACAGCCCCGGTAGTAATAGGTCAGGTCAAATTGCGGGGCGGCTTCAATGGCCGCATCAAGTTTCTCAATACAATTTTTCAGGTTTTCCTGGAATTGTTCGATGGAATCAGCCAGGACTAATTTTTCCATTATTGAGGTTGATTGGGCCAGAGCGATTTGGGCCTGGGGTGGTAGGGCGGCCAGTTCTTTTTTCTTTCCTTTGATCGGTTCGAAAAGAGTAAGATAACGCGGTTTTGTCAGGTCTTCCTCCTGGGCGGCCAGGGCCAGAGAGGAAACCGACGTCAACGTTTTTTTGACCCACTGACGGTCCAGTAAGCCTTCGATCTTAAGATTGCTGATCAAGACCGATCCTTCCATACAGCTTAAACCGACGATCCCGCGGGTGATATCTTTATTACGGGACTGTTTGACCATCTTTTTATTGACATAAAGGCGGTGCGTTCCCCGGGCGCTGGTGAATTTAATATGATATTTTTTTTCCGTTCCGATCCGCGGCTTATTTTTGGCGGTCAATAATTTTATGCCGCTCCCGCCGCCTTGCCCGGTCATGATGGCAATGAGATTGACCCGCTGGGTTCCGAAAAACTCCGAGTTCAGGAGGAACATGTAGCCGGTGTCTTTCCCTTCGTCCATACAGAGCAGGCCGCCGAAGGCCGTCTTGAAATTGGATATTTCCGCGTCGAATTCAATCGTTAAATAATCAGTAAAAATAGCATCATTCAGGGTGACCATGCCGATATCGTCGGCCCGGGCGGTGATCTTTAGCTTGCTTCCTTCGATCGTGACTTTATCGGTAATACCGAACTTGAAATCTTCGATCTGGTCGCTGTTCGCGAAATCATAATCAAGGTAAAGGTAATCTGTTTTGTATTTTTTTACCACCCGGGCGTGGCCATTGAAAAGATTGGCGATATTAGTAACGATACCGATCTTTTTTTCGCAGAGCTTGATGTTCAGCTCGATGATTTTTTTCTGATCTTTGATTTGTTTGTTTTCCCCGTGTTTTTGTAATATTCGTTGATATAACTGCCAGGCGTCCTTCCATTTTTCTTTTTCCAGCAGGCTGTTCGCTTGAGTCAGTAATTTCAGCGGATCCGCTGCTTTTCCCTTATCCGGTTCCGCCGTTCCGGGAAGACCGCTTTGGGAAAAGATGAAAAGGGTGACGAGCAGGACTAAAAATAATTTCAGCCGGCGGGTTTTTTTGACCGGTGAATGGTTGATCATGGCTTGATTCCCTTATAAAGGTTCTGGCTGCTATGGCCGATGATACACTTTTTGGAAAGGAATGTCAATGGTGAAATTTTTAGCGGAGATTAATGTTGCTGTTCCAAATCGAGTTTGAATAACTGCCACTGGGCTTCGGCCTGGTGGAGGAACATGATCAGACCGCTGATCGTCTGGCAGCCTTTTTGGTGGGCTTCTTTTAAAAACTTCGTTTTGGCCGGGTTATAGACCATGTCAAAAACGATCATGTTTTTCCGGAAAAATCTCTTCGGTACCGGGCTTTTATTTGTCTCCGGCCGGGTCCCGATCGGCGTGGCGTTGATGATCAGGTCGACGTCCGGTTTTACCTTGAATAATTCTGAAAACCTGATGGCTTGCCCCCGGAAAGCCCGGGCGATCTTTCGGGCTTTCGGATAATGGCGGCCGGCGAAAATAACATGCATCCCGGTCAGTTTGAGCGTGACCCCGATCGCCCGGGCCACGCCGCCCGTTCCGATGATCAAGGCCGTCCGGCCGGCCAGATAATAATCAGGATACCGGAGCCGGATCTTTTGCGTCAATGATTTCCAGGCGCCCTGGCTGTCCGTGTTGGTCGCTCTGATCGATCGGCGGTCGGTGGGGTGGTAGATCGTATTGATCGAACCGACCTGACGGGCAAAGAGGTCGATCTCATCAAGGTACTTCATGATCGAACTTTTATAGGGACTGGTCACGCTGTAACCCTGGACGTTAAGCGCCGCGGTTAATTTTTTGAATTGTTTCAAGTTATTGAAACGGAACGGCAGGTAAACGGCATTAAGTTTTTCCTGACGGAAGATACTGTTAAAGATCAAGGGACTGAGCGAATGTTTGACCGGGTCGCCGATCAGCCCGTAAATTCTGGTGTGGTCGTTTAACCGGTCGGCCCGGTATAGATATTTTAATTCGAAGTGGTTCAGCTGTCCGGGGGCGGTGCTCTGGTCCGGCGTTAACGAAGCGTAAGTCGTCCGGAACCCGAATTTTTTGTATAAGACGCGGCTGATCAATCCGTCTTCTCCCAGACAAAAAGCGATCAGCGGGATCCGGTGGCGGGTAAAAGGCGCTAACTGAAAAATTCTCAGGTTATCACTGATATCCCGGGCCCGGGTGGCGATTTTGATCACGTCCGGTTTCAATCGGGCTAATGTCCGGTAGATCGCGATAAGATTTGACGGCGTTCTTTTGAAATTATGGTACGAAACGATGAGTTTGGTCCGGTTGCGCGCCCGTTTTATTTTTTTGAATACGGCTGACTCAACGTCGACATAATCAAACCGGTTTGAATCGATCGCCGTCTGGAGTATTTTTATTCTCCGCGATTCGCTTTTTTTGAAGGCACCGCCGGCCCAACGGGGCCGGCAGGTGAAAATTAATTTTTTCCCGCGCGGTCGGGGTAAAAGGTTGAATGGTATCCGGTCAAGGCGGTCGGCCCGGAGCTCGATCAGCGAAGTGAATCGGGCGGCTTTGGTTAGCTCTTTCCGGAGCTCGGCCAGTGATCGGGGGGCTAAAGAAATACAGATCATGGTGTTAACCGATAATTTTGTGTTCCTCAGATAGAAAAATACTCTGGAGATACATCTTGAACTGTTCCGGGTTGGGTTAGTATTCCAGTTGTTTCTTTGATCCTCATAGGTTATATTTCTTGTTCGTAATAAGATAATAGCAGTAATTTCTAACGGGGTCAACAAAAAACTTTTCCTTGAAAAAAGAAATAAATT
>DAOWBV010000014.1 GCA_030633885.1 Planctomycetota bacterium | reverse complement strand
TCGTCACGAAAGGACGACCTGCCCGCCGCAGGCAGGGTTGACCCTACACCCGAAAACATAAATCATAACTTAAGGTATTGATTGAGGTTATATTCCGATGACCAAAAAGGTGAAAAAACGTCAAGTCTGCCGGAGTCAGCTTAAAAGCAAATCATTGAAAAAGCACCAAGTCAAAGCTGTTTTATTTGATCTCGGTAATACTCTCTACGATAAAAATCAGTTTATGGAAAGCGCCTTTAAGGAAGTGGCCGCTTTTTTGCAGAAAAAATACAAGTTTGATCGGTCGATTTTGCGGGAATTAATCCACCGGATCTGGAAGATCCACCGGAGTCATTATGAATTTCTTTTCAGGGATCTACTGGAGATTATCGGGATTTACTCCGTTACCCAGCTGGATCGGGTCCTTGACGTTTATCATAATCATAAACCAAAATTAAAGCCATATCCCGGCGTGTCCGGATTATTGAAGTCACTGAAAAAACGTTATCGGATCGGTTTGGTGACTGACGGTCATCCGCGGATGCAACGGAATAAAGTTAAAGCGCTTGGTTGGGAAAAGACATTTGACGCCATTATTTACAGCGCCGAACATTTGCAGGAATATTTGAAACCCAATCCGTTGGTTTATCAATTAGCCGTTGAAAAACTGAAAGTCCGGCCGTCAGAAACAGTTTATGTCGGTGATAATCCATACGATGATTTCAAGGGTACCCGTCAGCTGGGTATTTTCACCGTTCGGATTTTGCAGGGAGAATTTAAGGATATCCGGTTAAAAAATAAGGGTCGGGAAGCCGACCGGACCATCAAAAAGATCGCCGACCTGAAAAAATTATTATTGTCGCGTTAAAAATTTATGCCGATAGACTTTGCCATTATTGCCGGGAGTGAGGCCCACCGTTTAATTAAAAATGGATCTTTTCCGGTCACCAAAAAATTAGGACGGATCCCGACGCCGTTCGGGAGATCCAGTCCCATCTTTCAGAGCAGGACCGCATCTCGTCATGGGTATCTGATCCTCTGCCGGCACGGTGACCGGGGTTACCAGATCGCCGCTCCTTTTGTCAATTACCGGGCTAATCTTTACGCTTTGAAAAAACTGGGCGTCCGACAGATAATCGCCTGGTCCGGACCCGGCGCCCTCAGGAAAAAATACCGGATTGGCCGGCTGGTTCTGCCGGACGATTTGATTGACGAGACAAAGAAAAGAGAGGATACTTTTTTTAAGAATACCGGTTTAGGTTTTGTCCGGCAACATCCGGTTTTTTGCCGGGATCTGACCGGCCATTTAAAAAAAGTTCTCCGGGCTAGCCGGACCGGATTTTCAGCCGGGGGGACTTACGTTTGCACTGAAGGCCCGCGCCTGGAAACTCCGGCGGAGATAAAGAAATTTCTTACTTTTGGTGGTGATCTGGTTGGGATGACCCTGGCCCCGGAAGTTTTTCTGGCCAAAGAACTGGAGATCTGTTACACCGCGTTATGTTACGTCACTAATTACGCCGAAGGAATCGGTTCGAAAAAGAAATCTTTTCAGCCCGGCGTGTTATTTGAAGGTTTACTCGGCGCGCCGGATAAGCGGCGCTTGAATAAAACTCTTAATGGTTTTTCTGGAATATTCAACCAGATTGTCGAATCCATAGACCGGGCCGCCGGTCAAAAAAAATCGTGTCATTGCCAAAAATACCTGGAAAGATACAGAAAATCGGGTATGATAAAAGGTGATTGGCGAAAATATATTAAATTATAATTCCGGGCAGTGACCGGGGATACCTGATCATTAATAGCAACGCCATAAGACTTATATGATTTTAAGAGCTAAATATCTTATTGTTAATCCAACCACGATTATTAAAGACGGGGCCGTGGTGATCAAGAATACCCGGATCCAACACGTTGGCCCGGCTTCGCTGATCCTCAGCCAGAAACAGAAATACCTTGATTTGGGTAATGTAATTCTGACGCCCGGCTTGATCAATCCGCATACTCATTTGGAAGGGCCGGAACTGTATGGTGGTACTCCTCCGCCCGGGGAGGAAAAACTCAAACCCCCGCAACATTTTCTCAGTTGGGCGCAAAAGGTGATCAAGATCCGGCTTCGGATGAAAAAACGTGATTTTATTAATATTGTTAAACACGGCTATGAAATATCGACTCGTAACGGGGTAACCACCGTTGGTGATCACACTCGCGTTGATCGAACCTGGGCGGCTCATCATCAGGCGGTGATCCGACGGGCCTTATTGGAAGAAGTGGTCAATCTGGATTCATTGACGGCCAATAAAAATATCGCGACCGTGAAGAGAAGCCTTAAGAAAATCCCGGCTAATAATTCTATTTATATTCGGGGTTTAGCTCCTCACGCGCCGTATTCTGTTTCCGCCACGCTCTACCAGCAACTTTTCGCTTTGGCCCGAAAAATGAAAATACCAATGTCGACCCATCTTTCCGAGTTGAAAGAAGAAATAGAGTTACTCAAAAAAGGGACGGGTGGGATGATAATTTATTTGAAAAAAATCGGTCGTTACAGCCCGTTCTGGTTTTATCCGAAAATGTCGCCGGTCGAGTACATGGCTCAATTAGGTATTTTAAAGCCACCCACTTTCCTGGTCCATTGTAATTATCTTTCCAATCATGATATTAAACTTATTGCCCGGTCCGGCTGCAGTGTTATTTTCTGCCCCAAGAGTCAGCATTATTTCGGTCATAAAAACCATCCTTTCCGGCGACTGGTCAAAAGTAAAGTCAACGTGGCCCTGGGGACGGATGGGTTAGGGAGTAACAGTAATCTCAGTATTTTGGAAGAGATGCGGTTCATCTATAAGAATTATACCGGGGTGGCACCGGCGATGCTCTGGCGGATGGGAACGATCAACGGAGCGCAGGCTTTAGGTTTACAGAAAAAGCTGGGCGTGCTCAAGCCCGGTTATGAAGCTGATCTGGCTGCCTTTCCGCTTAAACGAAAAATTTCCTCCCGCACGCAAATCCTACCGACTTTAATCAAAACCGCACCTGAAAGCGTGATGGTTATGGTGGCGGGGAAAATAGTTTACCCCGTTAGAAAATAACCCATGTTTTACATTGAAAGTAATAAATGAAGCTCCCCGCAGCTTACGACGGAAGCTTTATTTGTAAGCCATACCTTTTAATCCATCGACATAATGACGGGCATTGGAAGCCGCGACTGACCCTTCCCCGCAAGCGTTGACGATTTGACGCAATCTTTTTTTTATCACATCACCGCAGGCAAAAATACCCGTCCGCGATGTTTGCGCCTCGGCGTTGGCCAACACGTAACCGGTTTCATCCAGATCGATCACGTCTTTTAAAAAAGAAGTGTTCGGGATAAAACCGATAAAAATGAATACTCCGTTTACGGTTATTTCCCGGGAGGTCTGATCATTGATGTTTTCAACGGTAACTTTTTCGGTCTTGTTCTCGCCGGTAATACCGGTGACCCGGGAATTCCAGATGAAATTGAATTTGGGGTGTTTGAGGGCTTGATCCCGAATGACTTTCGTCGCCCGGAGCCGGTCCCGCCGGTGAACCAGTGATATTTTTTTTACAAATTTCGTTAAAAACAGGGCTTCTTCGACGGCCGCGTCACCGCCGCCGACCACGACGATCTCTTTATCCTTAAAAAACGGCGCGTCGCAGGTAGCGCAATAAGAAACGCCTTTACCGGTAAACTTTTCCTCGCCGGGAATACCTAATTTCCGGGCGATCGTCCCGCTGGCGATGATAATACTTAAAGTTTTATATTCAGCGGAAGAAGTTTTAATGATAAAAGAATCGCTTTTTGATTTTTCAGGCGTGATTTGAATAACTTCACCGGTAGTTATTTCCAGACCGAATTTTCGGGCCTGTTTTTCCATGAGATTGGTCAGGTCGAACCCGTTGATTCCGTCCGGAAAGCCGGGGTAGTTTTCCACGTTTTCGGTGATGGCGACCAGCCCGCCAACGGCGGTTTTTTCCAATAAGAGAGTTTTTGAGCCGCCGCGGCTGGCGTAGAGCCCGGCCGTTAATCCGGCCGGCCCGCCGCCGATAATAATGATATCATACAAGTCAGACATTTTACTTTTTCTTATACAGAGGCGACATCTGCCGGAGTTTATCGATCACTTTGACCAGGCAGTCGACGGTAAAATCTATTTCCGCCGCGGTATTTTCGATACCCAGCGAAAATCTGATCGACCCATGCGCGGTTTCCGTCGGAACGCCCATCGCGCTGAGGACATGTGAGGCTTCCAGGCTTTCCGAGGTGCAGGCCGAACCGGAAGAAACGCAGATACCGGAACTATCCAGATTAAGAATTATGCCTTCGCCTTCAACATATTTAAAGGAAACATTGAGTAAATTAGGGATTCGTTCTGTCGGGTGGCCGTTAACCAGGACTTCCGGGATATTTTTGGTGATACCGTTTTGCAGCCTGTCACGTAATTCAGCTATTTTTTTATTATCGCTTTCCAGGTTTTGATGGACTAATTCGATCGCTTTGGCGAACCCGATAATAAAAGCGACATTTTCCGTCCCGGCCCGTTTCCGAAACTCGTGATGACCGCCGAACTGCTGGGCCGCCAGACGCGTGCCTTTCCGGATATACAAAGCCCCGATCCCTTTGGGCCCGTATATTTTATGGGCCGACATGGTCAGGAGATCAACCGGTAATTTACTGAGATCGATCCTGGTTTTACCAATCGCCTGAACGGCATCGGTCTGAAAAGTAATTTTACTCTGACGGGCGATCTGCCCGATCTCGGCAATCGGTTCGATCGTACCGATTTCATTATTAGCATACATGATCGAGATCAGGATCGTTTCCGGTCGGATGGCTTTTTTTAATTCAGCGGGCGAAATCAGACCATATTTATCAACTGGTAAAATAGTTACGTCAACACCATTCTTTTTAAGCTGACTGCAGGTATTTAAAATGGCATGATGTTCAACCGCCGAAGTGATAATATGATTGCCTTTGGACTTTAAAGCCTGCGCCACGCCAAAAAGGGCCAGGTTGTCCGCTTCAGTCCCGCCGCTGGTAAAGATAATTTCTTTGTCGTCGCAGTGCAAATATTTGGCGATCTGACCCCGGGCCGTTTCCAGGGCTTGGCGGATGACCCGGCCTTTATGATGTAAACTGGACGGGTTGCCGTACTCCTCCTGGAAATACGGCGTCATCGCTTCCAGGACGGTTGGGTGAACTTTAGTGGTGGCGGAATGGTCCAGGTAAATTGTTTTCGGCATTTGGTTCCTTTTTAATCGCTTTAATGATATTAAACTAAATTTTGATGATTATGCAATGAAAAAGTAGGGACAAAAAAAGGGCGAGCTGACAAATTTATCAACCCGCCCTGATCAACGGTAAGTTATCTGTTGTTTAATGACCCATTCGGGTGACAATACCCAACCGGTAATAGACTTCCAGGGTCAACACATTAATAGCGGTGGCGTAAACCCGGCCGACCTCCTCGCTCCAGCGGTCAATAGCGTCCCAGCTGCCATTGGCATGTCCGTCGGACGATGATTTCTGGCTCTTTAACAGCACGCTTTTCATGCTGTTGTTCCATTTCTTCCAAGCCGGACCATTGGGACCATCATACTGGTTCAGACAATAAGTGGCGTAGAACCAATAATAGTAATCAATGACCCCGAGTGTATCGGAATCCCATTCCGGTAATTGACTGAGAATCAGGTTAATACCGTTTTTGATCCGGCTGTCATTAGTATTTTTATCGATAAAGATCCGGACCATGACGCCGACCGCGGTCATGGAAGGCGGGATATTTTCCGGATCGATTTTTTCACCAGTGCGAACGGCCACGGTGCCTTTTTCAATATAACCGACCCGACCATAAGCATCGTCGGTGACATCATCATAAAATGATTTGGTATCAAGAAAGGCCTGGTGAGGAACATTCAGTTCCGCGTTCTCGGCGGCATTTAAAGCCATGATGCACCAGCCGGAGACTGAAGTATCGTTTTGACCGTCTTTGGGATTATAACGCCAGGCCTTGCCGGGATTCTGGACGCTGACCAGATAATCAATCGCGTTCTGGACCGGTTCCTGGAAAAGTACGCCGGATCCGGTATCCATGGTCAAGCCATAAAGATCAGCCATAGCGTAAGCGGCGACCGAATGGTTATACATAAATTTACCCGGTTGGGCGGTTCCGAAAGCACCGTTATCTTCCTGGATATCCATGAGAAAGGTCGCGGCTTTACGGACCACTTCACCGAAATTGATCCCGCCGAAAGTATCACGGGACATATTATGGTACCCGGCGCCGGTAAAGGCCAGCAGGCACAGGCCGGTTAAGCCGATATCAAATTGGGGTTCTCCGGTTCCCTCGCATTTGGTACCGGGGCATTGATTTTGAAAGGAAGCGCAGCCCCAGGACCCATCTGGGTTCTGATGCCGGGCCAGCCAGAGGAGACCGGCCGCCACAGCGCTTTCAGTCATGGCGCCGCCGCCGCGGGAAACCAGGTTGCGCCGGCCGCCGCGCGGGCCGCCGTAACGGCCACCGGCTCCACCACCGACGCCGATACTGTCATAAACACCAGCGCCTTTGAGTGGTTTGTCAGACAAAAAATCCATGCTGTCACCTTTGGATTCCTGAAAGTCTTCTTCATCGGCGGTTTCATTGTGGTCAGAGACCTCGGCGTCTTTCCAGACCGGATCCTGATCGGATGGAATGTCTTTCGGTAAATTTTTGTTATCAAAAATATCGCGGGGTAATTCCATTTCTAAATCCGGTTGTTTTTTTTGGGGCATCAGGATTTCCACGACATCATCAATTCTGGTATTCGGCGCGGAAAGAATAACCATGGCCATGACGCCCAGCATGAGGGAGACAAAAAGGGCGGAAATAAGCAGGTAGGGGGCCATCTTCAAGAGGCCCTGCAGCCAGGCGGAAAAATCCGCTTTTTCCGCGATTAACTGTTCGGCTAACGAACCCTCCTTGATTTCGATTTCATCCGGAGAGTGTCGTTGGTTCGGGGTAACCATAATTAATCTCCTTTAATGAGTCCCTCACCTTTAATATATTCGTCCTGAATCCGATAAAGGTGCGGGGCGAATTGTCCGCCAGAGGCGCCTGCCTGCCGCAAGCAGGGATCCGCCTTTCCGCCAGAGGACGGATCAGTCCCCGCCGAAGGACGGGTCTGTCCTTTGGCATGACTTTGGCTGATGACGGAAATCTCGACTTTTTTTAGAAAAGTCCGGGCTGACCCCAGTTTATTTCTTACCTATCTATTATAACGTAAAAAAACCGGTCCGGTTCAAAAAATTATTCTTTTCCCATTAATTTTTTTATGTTTTTGACTTGTTTTTTTATCAGGTTTTTCTGGATGGAATCCAGGTTGGGGTATTTTTGTTCGAATTCTTGCCATTTGGTCAAGGCGGATTCGTAATCTTTTTTCTGAATATAATCTTCGACGAGATGCCGGGTATCATTAAACGCGGCATCGAGCCCTAAACTCTGATTGGCCGAGACTATTCTCCTGATATTATCCATGGCACCGCGGGCGTGTTCGACCGCCTGGGTATCACCGTATTTATCCATGAACCGTTCGAATTCTTTCAGCAGGTCTCCGTATTGGTCAACATGGTAATCCTCTTTCTTTTTCAGCAGTTCGCCGATCTCCCTGGAAGCGGATCTTTCATTCCGGCTCCTCTGTTCCACCCGATCCAGGTTCTCCTCCGCTTTTTTTTTCAGTTTCGATTTCTTGAATTTTTTGATGAAATCGGCATAAAGGATCTGGGCTTTCGCCCAATCTCTTTCCTTTTCCGCCGCGATCGCTTGTTTCCATAATTTTTTTTCTTTCAGGGAAGAACTGGTACGGGCGTTGGACGATGAGCTGAAAGCCAGAATGACGCCACCGATGATGAGGAGCAAAGCGGCGCCGCCGATCACCATGAACAAGGTGTTTTTTTTGCCGCCGCTGGTGGCTTCGGCCGGTTGACGGTCGGCTTCCGGTTCGCCGGCTTTTTCTTTATTTTTCTTGGATAACATCTGGCCCATTTTAGAATATTTTGATTTCCCGGCCGTGGTTTTTTTCAGGAGGTCACCTAATTTGCTCGGGCCGGATTTACGTCCGCTTAATTTTGAAAGTTTGGAATATTTACTGCCACCGGCGACGCCAGGTTTTTTTCTGGTGATGACCGCAGCTTTTTTGTCAGTAGTATTATTTTCATTGGGCGAACTGAAAGGCGGTTTTTTAACCGGCGGGGTTGGCTTTTGGGCTTTGACCGGAGCGGGCGCCGGCGCTTCCGGTTGCGGTGCCGCAGGTGGCTCCACGTTCGGATGTTCTTCATTTTCCGGCGGGACCAAAAGATCATCATCAAGCGGAAGCGGCTCGATTTTGGGGATGGGCGTGGTTGCCTGGCCTAACTGCTCGCCTGGCGACGCATCGTCCATCCTTGATTCAGATTCCGGTGCGGACAGACTTAAAGACTGGACCGGCGGCGGAACCGGTGGCGCGGTCCCGGATTTCACGGTGGCGTCCGGGGTAGCGGCAACCGGAACCATTTCCGCGATAAAAGTTATTTCCACGTTACCGACTTTAATGATATCTTTATCTTTGAGCGTGGCTTCCCTGGTTTTTTGATGGTTAACTTGGAAGCCGTTACTACTGCTGAGGTCAGCGATCTTGTAGCCATCGGAGATTTTGACTATCTGGCAGTGACGGCGCGAGATCTTGATATCTTTTAACTGCAGGTGATTATCATTACCGCGTCCGACAGTAGTGACATCGTTTAGTAATTCAAAGATTTCGGTTCGGGGCCCCCATTTAATAGATAGTTTTGCCATAATTTATTTGTGGATTCTTTTTAATTCAAATAATTCCTGTCGTTGTTCCGGGGTCAACTGAGCGTTGCCGTAGATCCGGGCCACGGCTTGGCGGATATCATAATCATCTTCCTGGATTCCGGCCATTAAGATTTCATAAAGGTCTTGTTCCATAGATTGCGGGTTAAATTTAAATGTTTCGCTCAAGGCCCGGCAACTGGCCAGTCGGATCTCTTTTGTGTTTTCCTGGTTGGCCAAAACATTACCCAGCGCCGCGATGGCCCGGGTATCATGAAACCGGGCCAATGCTTTTAGGGCCGGCAACCTGATCTGATCGGGCCGGTTATTTAAACTGTTAGTTAATCCTTCAATGGCCGCCAGATAAGGGTAAACCGTATTAACCAGTTCCAGATTGGCCAGGGCTTCGGCGGCTTCTCGAGCGACGGCATCGGCCCGGGTTTTACTGTCTTGCTTGGCTTCCTCCGAACTGAACGTATCCTCCATCGCGTTTTTCAGGGTTAGCTTGTCCAACGGTTTGGTTAAATAAGCCTTGACGTTACTTTCCTTTTCAAAGATCTTTTTGGTCGAGTCTAATTCTTCCCTGGGTGTCGAGATAAAAATAGGTACGGCCCGGGTTCGGAGATCCTGCTTTAAACTATCCAGAACAGTTTCGGTGATTTCTTTGTTAAGGTAATTAACGGAAAAAACCACCTGGCCGGCAATTTTATTATTCAGAATGATCAGATCTTCAGATGGGAATTTTCTTGCCCGCCTAAGGCCTTCGAGACCGGTGGCCGTTTCGATCACGTAACAGTTCAACTTTTTCAGTTCGATTCTCAGCTGGTTACGGACCTGTTCATCATTATCAATGACCAGAACTACGCGCATGCCGGATTCACCTAACGCTTCGATCATGATCGGCATGACTTTTTCGTAATGCGGAAATTGTTGACGCGGGCTGATCTGGAGTAAAGTTTGCGCGGCCGCGTAACGGATCCGTTTATCGGAATGATCCAACGCGTCAATCAACGGCCGGCCGATCCGGAGTTGATTGCTCTGTTCCCATTGACTTCGCCGAGCGATCCAGGCCTGCTGTTCTTCCGATGTCAATTTGTTCAGCTGTTCCGGCGGAGGAACGATCACCGGCGGTTGGGGCAGGTCTTCGGCATTCGCGCAATTGAGCAAAGCTTTTATGCAGGAAATGGCCACCGATGTCTGCCGGTCGTTTAAACTGCGTTTTAAGGACTGATAAAGATATTTCCGGCTGCCCATCTGGCCGAAAAGGATGCCATCCGGATTGTTACTGAGATCTTTTTGTAACTTATCAAAGATCGACTGATCCATCTGGCCCGTAGCTACTTTTTGCTGAATCGCTTCCAGGCTGATTTCACTTTCGTTATAAGTAGCCAGATAAATACAGATCAACAGAGACCGGAGATTATCGTGATTAACATTTAACTTTAATCCATCATAAGTGGCTTCGTCAGCTAATTCTTCGTTGAAAGTAAAATCCGGTACTTCGCGTAAAGTGATTTGATCGGTCTCATTATCCCAGCGCCAGATAATGTAATCGTTGTAAAGATTGACCATGACTGAAGAATAGCCGTAATAATATTTATTGGCCAATTGGTAATAATATTCGTAAGCGGGCGGTAATGATTCAATATTTTGTCGGGTAATTCTTTGCAGGGCATCGGCGACGTAAGTTTTTACTTCCGGTTTTTCGTCCGGATCTTCAAAAACTCTTTTTAATTCAGCCAGGGCGCGTTCGTCTTTGATGGTACCCAGGACTATGGCCGAGTTCTGACGCAGTAGTTCACTGGAACTGTTCAGGGCTTCGATCACCGGCAGGACGGCTTCGTTGCCCATTTTTTCCAGACATTGAATGGCGCCGAAACGCATTTCATCATTTTTGTCATCGCCCAGCCGTTCGATCAAGTACGGTGCGGCGCGTTGACCCACGGCGACCAGAGTATTAATAGCGATCCAGCGTTTGTCAAAACCCTTGTCTAAATCATTAATTAACTCTTTGATCTGTTCGGGAGAACGTTCAAACCGCTTACGGGCTCCCTTGCTCAGTTCCATGATGCGCAGAGCCGTGTTCTGTAATTCCGGTGTGCCGTACATTTCTTCCAGGATATGATAACCCATTTCATCGCGCAGGAAGCGTAAGAGATCAGAGGGTGGATTGAGTCTCAAGGCGATCTCAAGGGCTTCGTAGGCTTCTTTATAACGGCCCCGTTTGAATAACTCGATACCTTCAGTCATCTTGGTGCGAAATTCTTCTTCCATCGCTTTATCCTGGGCCCGGATCAGTCGGGGTGATCGAGCGAGCGGTGCAAAGAAGAAGAAAAGAGAAACGACCGCGATTAAAAGAAAATAATATTTCTTTTGCATAGGTAACCTCTTTTTTCGGGCTGATTATAGAATAATTATAGGCAATAAGATTATATGACACATCTCTAACTGGGTCAAGAATTTTTTGGCTATCAGAAAGGTCTAACTGAATGAGTTTTCTCGAGTTAGAAAAAAACACCCCGGAACCGATATTCCGGGGTGTTTCGTATGAATGTTAATACATCCGGGTCAAATAATACCCAGATCTTTACCGACTTTTTTGAATTTGTCCAGGGCGAATTCAAGTTCGGCTTGGGTATGGTTGGCCGTAACGATCGTCCGGACCCGGGCCTTACCGCGCGCCACGGTCGGGAAGACGATCCCCAACCCCAGGACGCCTTCTTCGAAAAGTTTCTTGCTGAACTGGATGGCCTTAGCTTCATCGCCGATCATGACCGGGGTGATCGGAGTGGCGCTGTTGCCGGTATCAAAACCAAGTTCAGTCAACCCTTTTTTCAGGAATTTAGCGTTCGCCCAGAGTTTTTCGTGTCTTTCCGGTTCCGATTCCAGAATATCTAAGGCGGCGATACAGGCCGCGGCTACGCCCGGCGGATGGGCGGTAGAGAAAAGGAACGGCCGGGCCTGGTGGATCAGGTATTCAGTCAGGTTCTTGGTACCGGCGATATAACCGCCCAGACAACCCATGGCTTTGGAAAGGGTACCCATGTCAATATCCCATTTGCCGTGCAGGTTGAAATGATCGATCGTGCCGCGTCCGTTCTTACCCAGGACGCCTTCCCCGTGCGCGTCATCGCACATGGTGATGGCGCCGTATTTTTTGGCCAGTTCATAGATTTTATCCAAAGGAGCGATATCACCGTCCATGCTGAAAACACCGTCCGTAATGATCATGATCCGGGGAGCGTCTTTCACTTCTTCCAGCACCCGGGCCAGGTCGGCCATATCAGAATGTTTGTAGATGTATCGTTTGGCTTTAGTTAACCGGACCCCATCGATAATACTGGCGTGGTTGAGTTCATCGCTGATGACCGCGAAGTTGGCATCATCGCCTTTTTTCGAGCTGGCCAGCATGGATTGGATCGTCCCCCGGTTAGCCGCGATACCGGCCACGAAGACCAGTGATGATTCGACATTTTTAAAGGCCGCTAATTTTTTCTCTAATTCAACGTGAATATCCATCGTACCGATGATTGGCCGGACCGAGCCCGCGCCGGCGCCGTATTTTTTCGTCGCGTCGATCATCGCTTCCCGGAGTTTCGGGTGGGTCGCCAGACCCAAATAGTTGTTGGAGGAAAGATTAACCACTTTCTGGCCGTTAACGACACAGGTAGCTGATTGTTCCCCGGATACCACTTTAACGTAGTTGTAAATCCCTCTGCTTTTGTAGCCATCCAGTTCTACTTGCAGAAAATCCATTCCGGCCATTATTTTTCTCCTTCATAATTTGTAGCTGCGACCCTTGCGGTCGCCTTGTTAGGCGGGGGCAAGCCCCGCAGCTACATCGTTAGAATATATATTTCAGGGTATCAACAAAATCTTAGCCGATTTCCGGTCCTTGGCTTTCATAGTCTCAAACGCTTTCTGGAATTCTTCCAGCTTAAATTTGTGGGTAATGACTGGAGCCGGGTTGAGCCGGCCGGAGTTCAACAGACCGGCCATCTGGTACCAGGTGCGGAACATCTGTCGGCCATTGATGCAGATGATCCGGCAACCCTTAAAGACCAGGGCGTTAAGATTAATTTTTATTTCAGTGTCAGCGGTCAGGCCGAAGGCCGTGAATCGACCGCCTTTGCGCAGGACTTCGATCCCCTGATTGATCGCGCCCGGGTTCCCGGTCATCTCCAGGATAACGTCCGCGCCGACACCGTTAGTCGCTTCTTTTATTTTGTCGACCAACTTCGGGTCATCGTATTTAATAAGTTTGGTTGAGCCCATCTTTTTTGAGATCGCGCTCCGGAATTCGTGTTTGACAACGTGGATGATCTGGCCCGCCCCGGCCGCGTTGGCTACTCCGGTAGCGAAAAGCCCGGCCGGTCCACAGCCAAAGACGACGACGTTTAATCCGGACACATCTTCGCAGAGGGTGGTATAGACCGCGTTACCCAGCGGTTCCTGGACGGCCGCGATCTCCGGGCTCATAGATTTATCATTTTTCCAGGCACAGACAACCGGGATAACCGCATATTCCGCGAAACAGCCCGGAGTATCCACACCGAGTATTTTTAAATTTCCGCAGATATGCTGTTGATCATTTCGACACTGATAACAATATCCGCAAGGAATATGGCTTTCGGCTGAGATGAAATCACCTTTTTTAAAACCGCCGACCATTTTGCCTACTGCCACTACTTCTCCACCGAGTTCATGCCCGACAATGAGTGGTGGTTTGATACGCGATTGGGACCAGGCGTCCCAGGCATAGATATGGGCGTCGGTGCCGCAGATGGCCGCGGCCTGTACCTTAACTAATAGATCATTCGGACCCGGTTGGGGGATATCGGTTTCGATCAGTTCCAGTCCCGGGGCCGGTTTCATTTTGGCCAGTGCTTTCATTTTTCCTGTCATGAAATTTTCTTTCTTATTTAAATCATAACCCGAAACTGCTAATGATTTTTTTCACGAAGTTGCATAATATCAACTTAAAAAATTTTGTCAAATAAAAAGGATTTTTGTATTGTTGGAAATAACCGGAATGGTACACGGGGAAAAGAGTCGGAGGATTTAAATTTCCGGTTAAAACCTATACCCGATGTTTAAAGAAATGATACTGAACTCAGCGGTGATTTCATCATCAACCGCGATGGAAGCGCTTTTCAGGTTACCGGAATAAATAAATTGGTGTTGCTGGCCTTCGGTATCGATCTTTTCGTAGGTACCGTTCAGTTCGGCAAACCAGTGGGAAAAAGGTTGCCAGAATACTTTAAGGTTAGCGCGCGAAGCAGAACCCTTTGTGTTTGCTTTAGAGAGCTTATTTCTTAAAATATGATCGTCCACATCATGGGCCCGGGCTCTACTCGAATAGCCCGTCTCTAAACCCAATTGAAAATTATCACTTAACCATAAATCAGCGGTTAATCCCCAATATAAAAAATGATAGTTTACCTCGTAATCAATCACATTTTCTGCAGCCGAAACGGTAAAATAAGGGGCGTAAGGGCCATAACCGACCTGGGTGAGGTTTGTTATCTCATATTCAAATTTACGAGAGCAATAACCAACGATGGCGCCTACTTTTGTTTTTTCTTTATTTAAAAAATTATACGCGTAACTCAAATCCTTCATCTTCAGGTTTAATTTGGCCGTTGATTCTGAATAAATATCTAATCCTTCATGAGCCTGGCCGCCACCCCAACCATAAGAATTAAAAAAACTGACGTCGTCGGTGATCCAATCTGAATCCTTCATATCACCGGCTTTTTTATTGAGTTGGGTCAGCCAGGTAAAACTCAATTTACCGCGTGGCGGGCCGGTATTATTTTTAGGGATAAAATCAAGTTTAACGCCTGAAATGGTGTTGTTTAACGGAAATTCTAATTCACTGGCTCCTTCGGGGAAACTGATATGATAAGTGGTGTTGCCTTGAATGCGAGCGACCGGCAAAGAGAGATTGATATTGATATTTTCGTCTTTAAATAACGTTTTCCAGATGGGCTCCTGGGCGTCAGCAGTTTTTATGTTGAAGTTGAGGGCGGAAATTATTAAGATTGTCAGGAAAAGAATAAGTACTGTTTTTTTCATAACCGATTCCTCCTTAAAAATTAGGTTGATTTTATATTAACACACTGAAGGTTTTTGTCAAATAAAATAAGTGAAGGGACCTACCCTTCCTAATATCAGATACACCGGAGCTTGGCCCCATAGCCGCGTAAAAAATATTCCCATAAATAATTATTTTCTTGACAAACAACCTAATTTATAGTAAAATGATATCAATTAACAGAAAGGTTAATGGTGAAGTTGATTACGAAAGATTCAGACTACGCGATCCGGGCGTTAATGGTAATGGCGGAGAGGCCGGCGGATTTTATGGCGATCCGGGATATATCAAAATCCCAGGGTATCCCGTATCAGTTTTTGCGCGGGATAGTGCAAAGATTGATCAGGCACGGGCTGGTTATCTCGAGGAAAGGGGTGCTGGGCGGTGTCCGGATAAAGCGGGACCCGAAAAAGGTGAGTATTGTCGATGTGATCAGGATATTTCAAGGTGAGCTTGAGCTGGCGGATTGTATCTTCCGCAAGAAAATGTGTTCCGGCCGGGCGAACTGTGTCTTGAGAAAAGAGATCAATCGGGTAAAAAAGATGGTAAAAAAAGAATTTAAGGGTGTGACCATAGCGAAATTATTAAAAAGAGAAGGATAATTTTAGAGAAGAAGAAAGGAGCGCGCGATGTTTTGTAACCAATGTGAACAGACAGCCGGGAATACGGGATGTACGAAAATAGGGGTCTGCGGTAAGAGTCCGGATATCCAGAGCTTACAGGATGTATTGCTCTACGGGTTAAAAGGGGTGGCGGCGTATGGTTATCACGCCCGGGACTTAGGCGGCGTCGATAAGGATGTTGACGCGTTTATGCATGAGGCGCTTTTTAAGACGGTGACCAATGTCAGCTTTGATCTCCAGGATCATGTCGGGATGGCTTTGAAGTGCGGTGAAATGAATCTGAAGGCGATGGAGCTGCTGAATAAGAAACATACTGAGCGGTTCGGGAATCCAGTGCCGACCGAAGTGGCCATCGGCACGAAAAAGGGGCCGGGGATACTGGTGACCGGTCATGACCTGCTGGTTCTTCATGAGCTGTTGAAGCAGACTGAGGGAACGGGCGTGAATGTTTATACTCATAGTGAGATGTTACCGGCTCACGGGTATCCGGAACTGAAGAAATACAAGCATCTGGTCGGTAATTACGGTGGTGGTTGGCAGGAACAGAAAAAGGAATTTAACGAGTTCCCGGGCGCGGTGCTGGCGACGACTAACTGCGTTTTGATCCCGCCGAAAAACAGTTATCTTGACCGGTTATTCACGATCGGGATAACCAGGATAGAAGGGGCGACGCATATCGAGGGCCATGATTTCAGCGCGATGATAGAAAAAGCGAAATCGCTTCCGCCGCTGGAGGATAAACCGGATAAAAATATCATGACCGGGTTCCATCATACGGCGATCCTCGGGATGGCGGATAAGATCGTCGGGCTGGTGAAGAGCGGAAAGATAAAGCATTTCTTTTTGATCGGCGGATGCGATGGGGCCAAGCCGGGAAGAAATTATTATACCGAGTTCGCCCAAAAAGTACCCAAGGATTGTGTTATCCTGACGTTGGGTTGCGGGAAATACCGGTTTAACAAACTTGATTTCGGCGATATTGAGGGTGTGCCGCGTTTGATCGATATCGGACAGTGCAATGATGCCTACTCAGCGATCCAGGTCGCGGTGGCTCTGGCGAAAGCGTTTGATTGCGGGGTCAACGAACTGCCGTTATCCTTTGTTTTATCCTGGTTCGAGCAAAAAGCGATCAGCATCTTGTTGACGTTGTTCCATTTAGGGATCAAGGGTATTCGGATCGGTCCGTCTCTGCCGGCTTTTATCACCCCGAACGTGTTGAGCGTTTTGCAAAAGAATTTTGATATCAGGCCGATTAGCACACCGGATGAGGATCTTAAGGACCTTTTGAATCCGGAACCGGTTGTGTCTTCAGCGTAAAAAAAGTTGTCGTACTAACTAAAAAGGGCAAATCCTATTCAGGGTTTGCCCTTTTTTATTGATTAACTACCAGTCGTCAGGATGTAGAAATCAGTGGTCCCAAAATGTCTTGACAATAGAAATGACAAAAGTATATTATGTATTATTACGTTAACAAAATTACCCGGTAGTGTAATCGGTAACACTAGAGATTTTGATTCTCTCATTTCTGGTTCGAGTCCAGGCCGGGTAGCCACCTTGTACTTTCAAGCCCTTTGGCTATGTAGCTAAAGGGCTTTTTGTATACAGGGTAAAGAGTTGCGTCAAGAAGTGTATAGTTCGAAGATACAAGACTTAATATTTTAGCCTTTTCTTCGTAGTTTGCTCTATCATATAAAGGATATAAGCGGTTAGAGAGTTCGAAGATTTTACAGCCATCCTCATAGGAATTAGGGTTCACTGCTTTAGAGTCCGTAATTTGCGATTCAATCCCTATAAGCTGAGCTTTATATTCATTCTCTTTAGCGTCAAACATATCTTTGTTTATCGCATCATCAAACTTAGCGTCATATAGCCTGCTTAGACGTTCCTTGACCCTCTTACGTTGATTCTCAAGCGAACTAAGGCGGTTCTCGTGCGATTTTAAAGAACTCTTATTACTTTCCCCTAAAGCTTCCTTTAACCAGTTAGTAATATCATTATTTAAAGTGATTTTCTTAATAGGTTCCTCAAACATTTTAGCCAGCTTTTCTTCCCGGATATAGCCTACCCCGTTATGCCTGCCTTTAGAAAAAGTACAATGGTAATAGTTGTATTTTTTCTTTTTTTGTTCCCCAAGGACTTTACAGTCACAAATTCCGCAAGTAAGAAGATTGTTAAAAGCAAAGCCTTTCCTTTGTTTATGATGGTGATTTCTACCATTCAAGACACTTTGTGCTTTATCAAACAATTCTTTAGATACAATCGGCGAGTGGCTTCCTTGGTAAATCTTGCCTTGCCACATAAACGCCCCGTAATAGATAGGGTTTTTCAAGAAATGGTCAAGCGAGCTTTTGTTTATACGATTGTCTTTATTCCCCCTGAAACCATCATCGTAAAGTATATCAACAATCATACTAAGAGAGTGTGAGCCGGAAGCCATCAGGGAAAAGGCTTTTTTGATGAGAGGGACTTTTTCCTCATTAACTTCCATTAAGTGAGTTATTTTATTATTCCTATATCCTAATGGGGCGACAGAAGGATATAAGCCTTGCTCTGCTTTTTCAAGCATTCCCATCCTTGTTTTTCTGGATATATCGTTAGACATTTTCTTAGCAACGGCAACTTCAATATCAAGCATAAACTCATCTTCAGAGCCGGAATCTTTATCAATCGTTTTATTACTTCGTGAAAAATGTATTTTTTTACCGTGTATTTTAATAAGCGTATAAATTCTGATTTTATCCATATCATTGCGAGTCATTCTATCCGGCACGTCAAAAATGATATGCTTTACATGATCATGTTTTTTAGCGTAGCTAATCATTTCGCTAAAAGCGCCCCGGTCTGTTTGCCATGCGGATTCAGAGACTTTCCAGCGTTTTATGATTTTTAGATTATTTCGAATAGCGTATTCTTCGCCAAGCTTTTCCTGTGCATCTAAGGAATAACCTTCTTTTTCTTGTTCTTTGCTCGATACTCGAACATACAAAAGAGATTTATTCATAGTTTATTCCCAGTCAGTTAAATTAAAAAGCAATTCGTAACAATATTTAACTACTTCAGATTGATATTGATTGTATGGCTGTAATCGACCATGAAATAATTGATTTCTAATTAAATAAATTATTTCAATTAAACCGGAAAAAATCATATCCAAATCATTTATTAAATGTACTTTATCAAGTTTTATAAAAGGTTGCTCTTCAATGGATTCAATTTTTGGCTTATCGTCCGGCGGAGGGTCTGTCAGTATATTTGCATAACCTGTATTTTGATTTTTCCTTTTTTTATAATCAATAAGAAAAAACTTAAAATTTAATACATTAAACCGCTCTTCATCATATTTGAGTTTTATTTTATATGGATATTGCAAGTCAGCATTCGCTAATGCATAATGCAACCCTTCTAAATCTGTTCTAAATTGTAAGCTTTCCTTATCGCTATCTTTGATGAGCTTTTCAAATCTATAATAAATTTTGTTATCCGTGTTTCTGTCGATTTTAATTTCTTCAATTCTTAATCTATCTCTCTTCTCTCCAGTATTATTGTACCAAGAATTAAATCCAACCCATAAAGTCATAAAAGGTTCAAAATAGTCTATTTTTGACTTTCTGAGCCATTCTTTATAGTTTTTTTCTTGAATAGTAAGGTCTTCTATCATAATGTAAGATTTAGCTTGTTGGTTTCTAATTTTATATAATTAGAAGCAGAAGTTTCATTTTTTTCAATTGCCAGTTCAACGCCATACTTGGCAATGCCAAGTAATTTATTTGATAACTCACGATTGCAAAATGATTCGTTAACCGTTTCGGCTATTTTTTTTTGTTTATTTTCTGCCAAAATAGGAATTGGCAGATTTAAAATATCTTCATCAATAATAACCGGATAAGAAGTGCCTGTATTAGGTTTTAATGACCAAGCTAAAAGCGGTTTTGAATGAAGAAATGCAAAAAGCGTTTCTTTATTTACCTGTCCTTTTTCCCTTAGGACAGTAAAGGCACCACTTCCGACATAACCATCTTTTTCAACGATGGTAATAGCCCCTCGATATGTTCGTACTTTTGAGATAATTACATCTCCTTTTTTTAATACCCTTTTTGCGTTTGCTGGCAATTCCGATCCAATTATTTTATTCGGTATTATTTCACCATTTGAGACATTAACGCTTCCGATTTCAACATAGTTGTATTCTTTTGTATTATCTATTTTAAAAGTACTTGTATTTTGTTTAAATTCATCCTGAATCAATGAATATCCGCCTGAATAGTTTTTTATCGCTTTTTCTATTTCCTCATACATCGGCTGGAAGTATTCGGCGTCGTAGCGTCCGGCGGACTCGGTATCGGAGTGATTTTTCACAAATGAGAGCTGGTGTTTCGGCTTCCAGTTTAAAAGGTTAAGCTCGGATAAAAGCATTTGTTCGGCTTGAGAGTAAAGAGTGTTTGATTCTTTGTGTTTGTCAAAAGAAAACAAAACAATTTCGTCAATTAAGCTTTGAATAGTTTCTCCAAGTTTTGGAATTAAGATTTCTCTGAATTTAGCCGGACTAAAATTTGCCTGATTGCTTACCATAAGATGTTTTTCTATCTCATTTCTTCCAACGGAAGAATTTAAATAAACGGCAAGTGTAGCAGGCGAAATCTTTTTTCTGTCTGGCCTGATCCTGAAAAGATAAGAGGCAAAGGCATAATCATAGTTTTCAAGAACAATTGCGGATTTCCCAACAAGCTTAGGATTGCCATTTGTCCTACAAATCAAAACATCGCCTTTCCTTAAAGATAAACTTTGATACGTCGTATTATCAATTTTGTCACAATACTTTTCGGGAGATTTGATAAATAAACTTTCAAATTCACTAAGCCTAAGAGTTGGGTAACCCCTTTTTTCTTCATTAAGTTCTTTTGATGTTCCATACTGAACAAAATCAACTATTTCCGCACCAGTATAATATTTCGACGTTAAAGAAGAAGTAGAATTATAAAATTCCGCTTCAAGCCTTTTTATCTCATCCTTTAAAATTGTGCTGTAATTAATGACCGAATATTTCATCTTCTTATTTCCAAAAACTCAATTTCTCTTTTTTTGCCCAGTCAATAAACGCCTCAGCAATACCAGCGGGCAGTTCTTTGTCCTGATCGTGCAAATCATGGTCAACGATTAAGTGTCCGTATTTATCCAGTTTATTCTTGCCTTCACCGTTTTTGACATACATACAATCGCCTGAATTGTCCTTGCCGGACTTCTCCGAAACTCCAAAGAAGATAGGATAGTCATCTTTTTTAGGGCAGAGTTTAGCACCCCATTTTTGGACGAATAGAACACTTGTCTTAGTGCCAGTATGCGGTTTAAAAGTATTGCCATGCAGGCCAATAACCGCAAGGATTCTCGCTTTTCTTGAGATAAACCCCCTAATATCTTTATCAGATGTGTTATTAAATCTTCCTTGAGGCAAAACAATCGCCATGCGTCCACCGGGTTTGATAAAATCAAGGTTACGTTCCATAAAAAGAATATCTCTGCCGACTTTTGATTTAGGCTTGTTTTTGTTATTGTAACCCAGTTCATATTTATGGATTATGCGGGATTCTTTTATATCTCCGGCAAAAGGCGGATTTGCCATCAATATATCAAACTGAAATTCTTTATTTGCAGACGGCTCTTTCTTTTTTTCTTCAAGCCGTTTAAATCCTGTGCCATAGGTCAATGTCCAACTTTGATTCTTTGTTGTCTCATTCCATCTTTCATAATCAAGCGTGTTTAGATGAAGCACGTTTGTTTCGCCGTCTCCGGCGATCAGATTAAGCGTACGTGCCACACGCACCACTTTTTCATCAAAGTCAATGCCGAATACCTTTAAAATATCTTCTTTTTCTTCCTGTGAAATATCGGTATTTTCAAAAAGATGTCCTGTTAAATGAAATATCGTATGCACGGTAAACCCGCAGGAACCGGAGGCGGTATCTATCATATATTCGCCTCGTTTAGGATTAAGCATTTTTACGCACATATCAATCACGTGCCGGGGCGTGAAATACTGTCCTTTTTCACCTTTAGAAGATTTACTCACCAGATATTCAAACGCTTCGTCAATAACCTGTAAATTAGAATTAAATAGTTTAATGTCTTGAAGACTTGCTACGCAGATAGAAAGATGGGAGGGCGAAAGGTCAATCTTGCTTTCATCAGGAAATACACCTGTCCATTTTTTCTTAGCCTCATCAAATAATTTCTGGATTTTCTTTTTAAGCTCGCCTTCTGATTGTCCGGTGTTTCTAAATTCAAGCACACGAAAATCGCTGTCATCTATTTCGCTTAAAACTTCTTTTAATCTATCAAAATCACCTAAATCAACACGCTTTAATTTCCTTTTTACGATCCTATCAATAAAGGTTTTATCATCTTTGCTTTTAGTCTCATCGTATAGCTTAGTAAAGATGAGCTTAAAGACTTCTTCAAATACATCAACTCCGGCATTAGCAAGAACTTCATCTTCCATCTCTTCAATTTTTTGTTTTAATGTAATCCTATCATTTAAAAGAGAATCTTTAATAATCAAATCCCGCCATGTGAAGCGTTCTTTTAAAATATCTTCTAACGTCTGGTCATCATTAGGAATGTCGGTTATATCTTCAAAGTAATTCGGGTCTTTGCGATTATAATGTGAAATCTGACCGCCATTTGTCCATACACCGATAGGCGCACCAGTAGCATTACAATAACTTTTAAGCTGTTCTTTGCCATCTTTAAGCTTAGGTTTTTTAACTTCAACGATAATGTATTCAACGGTAGGACGGTCTTTGTCAAAAATAACAATATCTGCGGACTTCGTTTGCCTGCCAAATTGCACAGGGTGTTCAAACTTTATCCTCTGCTTAGAATAGC
>DAOWBV010000128.1 GCA_030633885.1 Planctomycetota bacterium | reverse complement strand
TGGGTAATCAGGTTAGCCGAAACGATCGCGTCGTACTTACTGCGCTTGCCGCCCGATTTCTTCTGCTTACTCATGGCAATGCCCAGCGTGGTCGCGATCTCCCGGACCCCTTCGGCATCCTTATCCGAAAAAGGCAAACCGCTCTTCTTGTTCATCAGGGCCAACGCACCATTGACCGCCCCTTCAAAGATCAAAGGAAAAACTATCACGCTCTTGGTCTTCTTGTTAAATTTCTGATCCCATTGTTTATCAAACCGCAGGTCCGGGCTGATCTTGATCAATTCCGATTCGTTATAAGCGTCAGCAATATTAAGCATTTTATTATTGGTCGCCGCGAAACCGGCCAGACTGTTATTGTTCAACATCACCCGAACCTCGCCGACCTCTTCCTTGACCCGATATCGCCCGACCAATTCATTGCTGGCCTTATCCAGAATGTAAACGGTCACGCCGTCAACCTCAAATATCCTTTCCAAATCCCGGATGATCTTCAACAAAGCATCTTCCACGTGCGGCGCTGAATAGATCCGATCAGTCACCCGTTTGATATTTTTCTGAAACTCTACCTCCTGCTGACTTTCTTCGAAGGACTTGATCTTATACATATCAGGACCCAGGTTATCAGCCATATCCTGAATGAATTGCAGGTCAGCGCTTGAGAACCCTTCACCGTCCGGCACGTCTTTCTTGTTGATCGCCTGGACTACGCCCTGGGTCTTGCCTTTTAGTACAACCGGAATACCCAACACCTCTTTGGTCCGGTACCCGGTCTTCTGGTCCCAGGTCCGGTCAAAAATCAGATCCGGATACTTCTGCTGTAATTCTTCCGTACTATAGGCGTCCTTAATATTGACGATTTTGCTATTCTTGCCCACGTAACCGGCAATACTGGCGTTGGTGATCGGCACCAGGATCGATTTAACCTCACTCCCATCCATGATCCGCGAACAGAGAAGATTATTGACTGCATCAACCACGTAGATAGTGATCCGGTCCGCGTGCATGACTTCTTTCGCCTTAACGGAAGTCTGGATCAAAAGTTCGTTTAAGTTATCCGCCTGACGAATGACCCGACTCACCTCTTTCATCTTCTCTTCGGAAGAAAGCGTTTTCGGCTTAGGTTTCTTTAGCGGCGGCGCTGACTTTTTGGAAACGACTTTTTTAGAAAATAGACCCATAGGAATCTCCTTTAAATCGAAGAATTAATAGTACATCCACCTAAAATTTTAATAAACCAGCAGAAAAAAGCAAGTAAAATGTGCGGGAACGCGAAATATTACTCACTTTCCTCCCGGAGTATTAAGCTTGACGCGGTTTTGAGTTTAGGGTAAAATCTATTTCAAAATTATTCACTAACCGAAAGGAGCCCCATATGCTCGCGATCAAAGGCGGAAAAATATTCACCATGGCCGGACGACCTATTGATAACGGCGTCTTACTGATAGAAAAAGATAAAATAAAGGGAGTGGGCCGGAATATAAAGATCCCCCGCGGTACGAAAGTGATCAACGCCGGCGGAAAATTTATTACTCCCGGTCTGATCGATGCCCATTGCCACACGGCAATCTTCGGTGAAGGATCCGGTTATTACGACGATCTGGACGGTAACGAGATGACCCACCCGATCACCCCGCACCTCCGCGCTCTCGACGCCTTCAACCCGAACGATATGGCCCTGCCCGAACTGGTTAAGGCCGGCGTCACCACTATCCTGACCGGACCGGGCAGTGGGAATGTGGTCGGTGGACAGTCGATCGTCGTCAAAACTGTCGGCCGGAACGTTGACCGAATGGTCATTAAGACTCCAGCCGGCATGAAAATGGCCCTGGGCCAAAACCCGAAAAAAGCTTACGGCGGCCGGAACAAGATCCCCAGTACGCGCATGGGTAACGCGGCTGTCCTGCGGGAATCGTTGACCAAAGCCCAAACCTATTTAAAAAAATGGTCTGATTATAACAAAAAACTAAAAAAAGATAAGGCTAAAGCTCCGGAAAAAGATATCAAGATGGAAGCTCTGGGCCAGGTCTTGAAACGAGAGATCCGGGCCCGGATCCATTGCCACCGGTCCGACGATATCCTGACCGCGATCCGCATCGCCGATGAATTCAAGCTCAATATCACCATTGAACACGCCACCGAGGCCGCGAAGATCGTTGACATCCTGGCGAAAAAAAATATTCCCTGCGTCGTCGGCCCGATGATGTTCGACCGGTTGAAAGAAGAACTCAAGGACCGGAACCTGGCTACACCCGGCATTCTTTCTAAAGCCGGGGTCAAAGTCGCGATCCAAACCGATGGCATGTCCAGCGTGCAGTTTTTAAATATTTCTGCCGCCCTGGCGGTCCGGGAAGGCATGCCGGAAGAGGATGCCCTGAAAGCCATCACCATTAACGCCGCTGAGATCGCCGACGTCGGCGACCGGGTCGGCAGTCTGGAACCCGGCAAGGACGCGGATGTAGTTATTTTTTCCGCCCACCCGCTTGATGTCCGGAACGCCCGGACGGAAATTGTAATTATTGATGGCCAGATAGTGTTTAAAAGATAGCTGATTCAAGTTTTTTCCCTGATCGGCCGATACTACTATTGCCCTCAAAAATCAAAAAAATCGTCTTTTTAGAAGGGAAAGCCGATCATGGGAATCATCGAAACACTGGCCGTTTTCTGTTTCGCCTCCGCTATCTTCTGTGCCTTGATCATGGATGATAATTCAGTCGAAAGCAAAAGTTAAAAATCTTAGAGTTTGACCCTTAATGTCAATTAAAGTGAAATTCTGGGGTGGTGTCCAAACCGTTACCGGTTCCAACCACCTGATCAGGACCGATCACAGCCAGATACTACTCGATGGCGGACTCTTTCAGGGCCGTCGAAAAGATTTCTACGATATCAATACGAAATTCCCCGCACCCCTATCCGAAATAAACAGCCTCATCCTTTCCCACGCGCATATTGATCACAGCGGGAATATTCCGACCCTGATCAAGAAAGGATTGAAAGGTCCGATCCACACCACCACCGCCACAGCCGAACTCTGCCGGTTCATGCTTCCCGATAGCGGCCATATCCAGGAAGAAGACATTAAATTTGTCAACAAACTTAACCGGCGTAAAAAGCGACCCTTACGCCAGCCATTATATACCAAGGAAGATGCGATTCGCTCGCTGGACAGTTTTCGCGGCCATCATTATCACCAGCCGATCAAAGTAACCGACGATATTACGGCGACTTTATACGATGCCGGCCATGTTCTCGGCTCGGCCGTCACCGTTCTTGATATCCAAAACCGGAACCGGAAAATAAGATTGGCTTATGCCGTGGATCTGGGCCGCAAAAAATTACCGCTACTCAAAGATCCGGAAATTCCAACCAAGATTGACTACTTGATCATCGAGAGCACTTACGGTAACCGCGAACACGAAGAGATCACCAACGCCAAAGGAAAATTAGGTGAAGTCATAAACCGGACGGCCCGGCGCGGCGGCAAGGTCATTATCCCATCATTTGCCTTTGAACGCACCCAGGAAATAGCTTATTTCATCAACGAGCTCCAACAAGAGAAAAAAATTCCGTCAATGCCCATCTACGTTGACAGCCCTCTGGCCACTAATATTACCAGCGTTTTCCGGCACAGTCTTGACTATCTGGATGAAACCACCCGGCAGAAGATCGAAAACGACCAGGACCCTTTTGGTTATAACCGCATTAATTATCTACGGTCAAGCCAGGAATCAAAAAAACTTAACGATGACCACCGACCCATGATCATCATTTCCGCTTCCGGCATGTGCGAAGGCGGCCGAATCCTGCACCACCTCCGTAATAATATTGAAAATAAGAACAATACTGTCATGATCGTCGGCTACATGGCCCAGAACACGCTCGGAAAAAGAATCGTCGAACGCCAACCGGTAGTCAAAATCTTCGGGCAGGAGCACAAACTTAAAGCTGAGGTGGTCAAGATGAACGCTTTCAGCGCCCACGCTGACAAGAATGAATTGATGGCTTACGTCAAACAATGCGGCCGAACAGTCAAACGGGTATTTTTAGTCCACGGCGATGAAAACCAGTCAGATCCATTATTCAGAGAACTCATCGCCCGGGGCCACAAAGCCCACCAGCCAAAAAAGGGCGAGGAAATCACCCTCGGTTGATTAAAAGTCATCTCCCTTATCCGACCGATTAAATACTCAACGGCTTCGAATAATCAAACCCAACCGCGAAAGGACAGCGGATACTCTGTTTCATTATCTTCCGACCCTTGACCCGCCAACTGGCGATCTCAATAAAATACTCTTCAATACTGCCGGAAAGCACCCCTCGCTTCAACTTCCAGGGACAAATCTTCTTCTTTTTTTCGAGCGCGACCACGATCTCCAGCTGGTAATCACTCGATCGAATATCATCTTTATCCGCCGAGCTCAAATTGATACTCCCGCCCGGATGCGTGTGGAACTCGCCGATGATCTTATACTTCATGTAGTGGTGAAAGACGCGCCGGATCCGCTTTTTCCGATAAGGCATAACGTAAATCGAATCCGCTTCCCGTTCGGCGATCTGGTAAGGAATAACGCTTTCCACGAAATAAGTGTGTTTCCGTTTATGAAAAACATCATAACCCAGCAGGATCCCGGAGGCCTCGTATTTGGTCGACGTCTCGATCGCCGCCAACGTCAACGTGATAAACCCGTTCTCACTGATATACATTGACATATTTTCTCTCCTTCAATGAGCCACCCGATTTCAATAACGATCAAATAATAATTACCCTTGACCTTTCCCTCAATTTAAGTTAAAATTCCGATTGTTCTGGGAATAAATCTACAGTTTTACAGGGATGTTAAAAATGCCGTCAAAATCAAACCGACCGGAACATCGTGGTTACAAACGTTATGCCATTAAGGGCTCGGCTGTCCAGTACAAACGGGACAGTTTTTTCGGCCGATTCAAAGAAACCTCAAGGAAATACATTGTTCTCGACATCTCTGAAAGCGGAATCCAATTCATCACCAAAGAAAGATTCAAATACGGCCACCGGTTATTAATGGATATCAGCGCGCCTTATATCGGAAGCGAAGTCATCCACGCCAAAGGCAAAGTCGCCCGGGTTAAACACATTAAAGACCTTCACATCTACGGCGTGGGCGTTAAGTTTGCCAAACTGGAAGTGGCAGACCGAAAAAGATTACAAACCGTACTGGATAATGCCGTCACCGACGATCTGGAAATATCCGACACGGTCTACCTGAACAAAGCCCAGCCGGTAAAACCGCCAAACAACAACAAAAAATAAGTAAGTTTATTTTCCTCCGGTGGTTATAAAACAAAAATACGTCCCTGCCTGCGGCAGGCAGGCTGTCCATTTTCATTTCCCGATAACCGATCACCGCTTACCGATTACCGCATTACCCGTCCGCTTTCATCTGCTTGATCAGCTCGCCGACCTTCGCGTCGGCTTCGGTTGACGACAACTGACAGGTCCCGGCCCCCCGATGGCCACCCCCGCCGTATTTATGCATCAACGCTCCGATATCGGTCTTCGACGTCCGGTTAAAAATACTGTGGCCCAGCGCCGCCACCGTCACATTCTTATCTTTACCGGCAAATAAACGGATAGAAATATTCCCCTTTGGGAATAAAGTATAGATCACAAACCGGTTTCCGGTCGGCAGCTTACTCGCTCCACGAAAATCAGTAATGATCACATTACCTTCCGACCGCGAATGTTTCTCCAGGACTTGCTTGAACTCCTGCTCTTCGAAAATCAGACGGTCGCAACGCTCCCGCACTTCCGGTATCTGCAGAACTTTTTCGATCGGCTGTTCCTTGATCCAATCCACCAGTTTCAGGAAAT
>DAOWBV010000142.1 GCA_030633885.1 Planctomycetota bacterium | reverse complement strand
CCAAAGGCGAAGCAATCTCAGTGGGATTGCCGCGGTCGCTCCGCTCCCTCGCAATGACACTGAAGAAGCGTTGTCACACCGCAATAAGTCCCTACTTATTGATAGGCTGTTTGTGCTTCAAAGATTTGACCGCTTCGGCCGGTTGTTCCAGGAACTGGCCCATCTGCCGGTACTTGGCATACCGGTTTTCCAGCAGGGTATCAAGCGGGATCCCTTTCAATTCGGTCAGGTAACGCACCAGCACTTTCTTGAAACTATCAGCTGTTTTTTTCGAATCGCGGTGCGCCCCACCCAATGGTTCCGGGATGATCTCATCGATGATCCCCAATTTGATCAGGTCCTGGGCCGTCAATTTCAACGCCTTGGCCGCGTCCGGAGCCTTGGACCCATCCCGCCAGAGAATGGCCGAACAACCTTCCGGTGAAATAACGGAAAAATAGGCGTTCTCAAGCATAGCGAACTTATCACCGATCCCGATCGCCAGCGCGCCCCCACTGCCGCCCTCGCCGATCACCACGCAGATGATCGGAGTCCTCAAACGCGACATCTCGAAAAGGTTCCGGGCGATCACCAGCGCCTGACCGCGTTCTTCCGCTCCGATACCCGGATAAGCGCCCGGGGTATTGATCAGGGCAATGATCGGCAGATGGAATTTTTCGGCCAGCTTCATCTTTAACATCGCCTTGCGATAGCCCTCCGGATGAGGACTGCCAAAATTGCAGTAAATCCGTTCCCGGGTAGTTTTCCCGCGCCGGGTACCAACGATCATTACCTTATGATTATCGATCTTCGCAAAACCGGAAACTATCGCTTTATCATCCCGGAAGGTCCGGTCACCATGCAGTTCGTAGAAATCAGTGAACATAAGGTTGATGAAATCCGTGGTCAGGGGCCGTTTAGGATGGCGGGCCAGCTGGACCCTCTGCCAGGGACTGAGGTTTTTGTAGATCTCGCCCTTTAATTTGTTAGCCCGAGCGTGGAGTTTTTTTATTTCTTCGGACAGGTCAACTTCGGCGATATTGGAGAAGTTTTCCAGTTCCGTGATCTTGCGTTCCAGCTCCACAATCGGCGCTTCAAAATCCAATCCGTCATTCTGAGCCATTTTTTCCCCTTATTTAAAACACAACCCTGCGGTATGACTACCTCAGGGCGCTTTTACGACAAGCCCCGCCCTTTTCGTCAAAAACATAGTTACCTTAAAAAAAACCAACTTACCAAAAACTATAATTTTGATTCCCAACAACCATTAAAGGGCGCGGGTTACGTACTATTATACCGGCAAAACTACAGAAATCAAGAGAAAATATTAAAAAAGTATTTTTGGTTTGTAATGCATATCGTCTTTTGGCTATTCACTACAATGACAATCAGATAAACCAAAATGAATTTCCCGGAAGATCAATCCGGCCGGCTGGCCAGGATATAATCCAAGACCGTTAAATGAATATTAATATTATTGTCAGCCGTGATCTTATTTTTATCCAGCACAAACCCCAACGCCATCACCGCATACATCCGTAAGGTATCCGTCTCGACCCGGCCGTAATAATCAATCAGAGGCGCGATCGAACTCTCATCACCCAGATACCCGATCCCGTTAAGGACCCGCAACATCATATCCTGATCCGTGGCCGGATCTTTGAGCTGCTCGTACAATGTGTTGAGAACCTCCTTTTTCTTGCCCAGCATACTTAAGGCCACGGTCAGATTGTTGTAGGCCATATTGGCCAAAGCGGTATCTGACCGGGCGGCCTTAAAAGTTTTTTCCAATACGGGCACGGCGCTTTCATCACCGATCATCCCCAGCGCCAGGATGGCGTATTGCCGGGCGACCGAGTCAAATGATTTTTCTTTTTCCACGATCGCGATGAGACCCGGTACGGATTCCTTATCCTTAAGCAAACCCAGGCTCAGCGCCGAGACATCACGGGCAAAAGACCCCTTTTTCTTCTTTTTACCCAGACTCTTCCTGATATCTTTGGCCGCCTTTTCGTCACCGAGAATACCCAGACTCAGCAAAGCAAACCCCTGCATATTAAAATCGCGTTTCCGGACGATCTTCGTCAGAGTTTTGGCCGCATCCTTGATACCCGACTGAGCCAGGGCAATCGCCGCGTAACTGCGTACTTCAGTTAATTTATCCTTCTTGAGTAACTTAAGCAGTGTGGTCTTGGCGGCCGGCGACTTGAGTAATCCCAGCGAAATAGCCGCGCTGGCGCGTATCTTGGGATTCCTGACACTGGCCATTTTGGTCAGCGGTTTCAATACTTTTTCACTATTGATTCGCCCCAGCGCCAGCGTCGCGTAAGCACGGACATCTTCATGACGACGCCGGTCATTAATGATCTCTTCCAGAAACGATACCACGGATTCATCCCGGAGGTTACCGAGTGCCAGAAGCGCCGAACACTGGATCTCCTTGTGCAATCTTTTCTTCGGGTCCAGGGTTTCCTTTAAGATATCAACTGATTTTTTATCCTTGAGATAACCGAGCGCCAAAGCCGCGTAAGCTTTGCTGACGACATATTCTTTTTTATCATTGATTATTTCTTTAAAAGAATCGATCGAACCGGTATCGCCGAGAACCGCCAGTGACAAACCCGAGATATTCTTGGCGTTAAAATCCTTATCGCCGGTAAAAATCTTTTTAATATGCGGGATGGCGTCTTTATTACCGGATTTAGCCAGCGCAAAAGCGGCGGTCGCCCGGACATTGGGATGCTTATCGGCCAATGATTTGACCAGAAAATCAAAGGCTTTCTGGGAATCGAATCTCCGGGCCACGGTCCGGCTTTCTTTGCCGGCGGTGTCGGTCTTTTCCCCGATTCCCGCAAACGGTTTTTTGAAAGGTAAATAATAAAGCCGATTCCTGGTCCACCAGACTTCCCAATCCGGGATCAATTCCACCGGGTTCGGAATAAACGGCTCCAGTCCTGTGCCGGCGGCCGGCCGGCCCGGCAGGGTCAGGACCGGTAAATCTTTTTTGGGTTCGGGGGTCGTGGCCGGTTTTGATTCCGGGGTCAGCGCCGGCGCGGGTACCGGAACTGATCCTGTTTTGATCAGCTTCAAGCCTCCCGGCGCCGCAGTGGGCACGGCTACCAGGGGCGGCGGCAACGGAGCCAGATCTTCGGCCAGAAGAGCAGCTTTAACGATCACCGTAATGGAAGTTTCTATCGGACCATACCAGCTCGTACATCCGCCAACACTCCGCATCCCAAATGTGTAATTATAAGTACCAGGTGTTTTATTTTCTAATTCAATAACCCGATTGATATCCGCCCCGATGTTGTATGCCCCTGAATGTCCATCAACTCTGGTGCCATTCTCCTTAAGATGCCATTGATGCCTTGCCAAACCACCATCTTGTGTGATTTTTCCAATAAGCATGAGAGAGATTTTTTGCCCCTCGGTAACCTCTATTGGTCCCGAAATGCTGACGTCAATAACAGTGCCGGTTCCCGAGTCCCCGCTATTAGAATTGATGTTAGAATATCCTCCGTCTTGAGCCATTGTATAATCTATAAAGTTGATCAGCAGCATTAAACAAAAAGCTATCAGGATTATCTTTTTCATGTTTATTCTCCTGGTTTGGGGGAAATTAAAAAAATTCCACCCCAATAATATATTCGGTATATCCCCTATAAGTATAAAGTCAACAGGAATTCCCCGTAAGAAAAATATTTGTTGACTTTGGTGGTATTATAAATAGAATAAATTTTATGCCGAGAACGAACCGGTTTTATCTGGCGACCAGACCGACCGCCAACAAGGTTTTCCTGGACCAGAAACAATCCCATCACCTGAAAACCGTCCTGCGTCTGAAAAAAGGCGACCGGATAGAACTTTTTGACCAAATGGGTAATTCTTATCAAGGAATTATTGATTCCCCGGAAAACGGCCGAGCCGGGATAAAGATAACCTCCACGGTCAAAGCCACCGAGAACGCCGTTGAAATAACCCTGGCCACGGCCATCCCCAAGGGAAAAAGGATGGATTGGCTGATCCAGAAGGCCGAAGAACTGGGTCTGAAAAAGATTATACCGTTAAAAACCAAACGAAGCGTCATAAATCCCTCGGCCACCAAAATAAAGAGGTGGCAGAAGATCGCCGTGGAATCGGCGAAACAGTCGGGCCAGAACAGAGTCCTGGAGATCACTGAAATAACTCAACTCCCCGACCTGCTGCGTTCGGCAAAAAATTACGACCTGGCCCTGATCGCGTACCCGGAATCGAAAAATTATCTGCCGGCCGTACTGGCAAAACATAAGCAAGTTAAAAAAATATTGTATCTGATCGGACCGGAAGGCGACTTCACCCCGGAGGAAGTAAAACAGGCGATCGAAAGCGGGTTCCGGTCGGTCCTTTTACCGGTCAGTTCAGTCCTGAGAGTCGAAACGGCGGGGTTAACTATGTTAGCGATGCTTTTATATGCGTACGGTGTTGAACGTCATGTTTTATGAGTCATACGTTATGTAGGCACGAATTTATTCGTGCAATAATTAAGCACGGTTAAAAACCGTGCCTACAAAAAATAATATGGTCAGAACAAAAAAACCAAAACGTCTTTATACCTGCCAGAGCTGCGGCGCCCAGAGCCCGAAATGGGAAGGCAGGTGCAACGACTGCGGGGAATGGAACAGTCTGATCGAAGAGACCGTCGTCCCGACCCAGAACCGCCCTTCCCTGGTGCTGGGTTCTGATAAACCGTTGCCGATCAGCCAGATCAAACAGCAGAAAAATATCCGGACCGCGACCGGGATAGGCGAACTGGACCGCATCCTGGGCGGCGGGATCGTCAAAGGATCAGTCATCCTTTTAGGCGGTGACCCGGGCATCGGGAAATCAACACTTATCCTCCAAGTCTGCGGCCAGATCACGACCAATAACATGAAAGTCCTCTACATCACAGCCGAAGAATCTATCTATCAAACCAAAATGCGGGCCGAACGATTAAAAACCAGTTCGGATAATCTCTTACTGGTCGCGGAAACGAATCTGGATATAATCTCGGGTTACATTGAAGATTACAAACCGAACCTGGTAGTCATCGATTCTATCCAGATGGTCTACAAACCGGAACTCCCCGGCGCGCCGGGGACGCTGACCCAACTGCGCCAGTGCACGACGGAGCTGGTCTATCTGGCCAAACGCAAGGGAGTTTCCCTCTTCCTGATCGGGCACGTGACCAAAGAAGGCACCATCGCCGGCCCGCGCAGTCTGGAACATCTGGTCGACGCGGTCCTTTATTTTGAAGGTGACCGCTTCCAGGCCTT
>DAOWBV010000037.1 GCA_030633885.1 Planctomycetota bacterium | reverse complement strand
CTGACTATTTACCCTCTGACGAGTCGGGCGGAGTTTCCCACCACGAAAAAAGACGCGGCGTTGTGAACTAAAGCACCGGTAATGGGTTCCAGCACTCCAGTCGTAGCTAAAGCAAGGGCGACAATATTAACCAAGATTGACACCCAGATATTTCCTTTGATTATCCGGTATGCCTGCCGGCAGGCCTTTAAGGCGTAAGCAACCTGTGACGGTTCATCAGACATAATGGCCATCCCGGCAACCTCGACGGCAACGTCAGTACCATTCTTACCCATGGCGATCCCAACACTGGCTCTGGCCAGAGCGGGCGCGTCGTTAATGCCATCACCAACCATAGCGACGCGAAACTTCTCTGCTTCCATTTGCCCGACTATTTCCAGTTTATCTTCCGGCATCAATTCCGCGTGCACCTCTTTGATCGATAGCTGACCAGCGACATTTCGGGCGTTAACCAGGTTGTCACCCGTCAGGATGGCAAAACGTTTTACCCCCACCGCCTGTAATTCCCTGACCACCTCAACCGAACTTTCCTTGATCTTGTCTGAAAGACATAACAAACCAACCGGTTTTTCCCGATAAGAAACGAGCACCACTGTTTGCCCGAGGTTTTCCTGTTGAGCCACCGATTCCATGACGGCGGGCCCGAGTTTGATATCCAGATGTTCAAAAAGCTGTTTGCGTCCAACGATAATATTTTCGTCTCCATACTTTGCCGAAACACCCTGCCCGATATATACTTTAAATTCGTCCGGTTTTCTGATTTGAAGATCCCGTTCCCGGGCGGAACTAACGATGCATTGCGCGATCGGATGCTCTGAAGCATTCTCGACCGAAGCGGCCCAACTTAAGATCTCTTCTTCGGACAGCGAGTCCAACGTGATAATATTTTTCAGGTGAGGCGCGCCCTCGGTCAGAGTCCCGGTTTTATCAAAAACAACCGTATCAACCTGGCCGGCCGCTTCCAGAGGTTCTCCGCCCCTGATAACTATTCCTTTCTTCGCACACCGGGCGACCGTGGCAATAATCGCCGTCGGGGCGGCTAAGACCAGGGCACAGGGACAGGAGACGATCAAAACCGTGATCGCTCTGCCGATTTCACCGGTGACGAGATAAGTGCTCAGTCCTAAAAGCAGAATAACCGGCGTAAAATAATTGGCGAACCGGTCCGCCACCCGCTGGAACTTCGTTTTGCTATTCTGTGATTGCTCAACAAGTTTGGCAATCTTAGCCAGGGTTGAATCCTGACCGGTTTTTGTCGCCTCGACTTCCAGGTATCCTTCGACCAGAAGAGTCCCTTCAAATACTTCATCTTTAATATTTTTGTTAACCGGCATCGATTCACCGGTGATCGGGGCCTGGTTGACAGAACCCTGGCCGTGCCTGAGGATACCATCGACGGGGATCCTTTCGCCCGTTTTAACCAGCACCGTATCGCCGGGCCGGACTTGAGCGAGCGGAACAGTTATTTCCTGTCCCTGGCGACGGATGGTGGCCGAATCCGGAACGAGAGACATGATATTGGAAACGGCGTTGTGCGCTTTCCAGAGTGTAATATCTTCAAGCAACATACCGACGATCATGATAAAAGCAACTGTGGCGGCGGCGATATATTCGCCAATGTAGAGCGAAGCAAGTAAAGCAATGGTGATCAGAACCCCCATGTTTAATTCGGAGATATCAAGCTTTCTGATCGTTTTTACGGTCTGAACAATACCGCATTTAATAATCGGCGTGCCGGCGACAATGACGGCAACGACCCCGATGATATTTGAAAGCGTTTCGTCTTTGAGCAACGCGATCCAGGCGGCCAGGATGAGGAGCCCGGAAAGAACCGGCAAAATGAAATTTTTTACACTGAGCACTTTTTTATCAGGAGCCTGGTTAAGGCAAGCATTACAGATTGGTTTAGTCATATTTTCACACTAAAGAATTTCTTTCAGGGACGAATTTATCTGGTTAACCGCGTATCTTGAATTACCTTTTCCCGCTGATTTGATAACGCAATGGATCAAATGATCTTTCAGGAAAACTTTTCGGGCCGTTTTCAGGGAAGCGACCACGGCCTCCATCTGATGAAGAACTTCCGTGCAGGACCGGCCGTCGTCGATCATTTTACCGATACTCTTCACGTGTCCGGCAATCCGGGCCAGCCGCCGGCAGACTTTTTGGTGAGTTTTATGCTTACCCATTCGGCACCTCCTAGTATTATTAAGCTATCCCCCCCGGGGGGATAGCGATATAGTAACACTATCACGTCCGGAAATCAAGGAAATTTTTTATTTTGAAGGACAAAATCGGCAGGTAAACAACAAAGACGAGATCCTTCCTCTTCGCTATGCTCAGGGTCAGGATGAGCCCTTGACCCCAAGGGCTCACTTAGGCCAGGGAGTGGCTTTCCAACCTAAGAGTTTATATGTGTTGGTACTGTTTAAATGAATATTTCTGACTCGCGGTGGGCCTTGAATCTCTTCAGAAATATAACGGCCTTTGAGAAGTGATTTGTCGTAGTTAGGATTGAATTGCGATATTACCTGCCCCATCTTATAAAGACTGACCGGTTCGGGACCGCCGACATGAAAGATACCGGTAACTTCTTTCAGAAATAATTCAGTGATCATCCGCCCGATCTCTTCCGTATGGATGGCGGATCGGAATTCATCATAGAACAATGTCACCGGCAGATTCCTTTTGAACCTGTTTTCAATCCAGTCAACCGCCCCTTTGAACCCCTGGATCGATGAGCCCATGGGCAGGCCAACCCTGAGGACACCTGAGTTGGGATGTTTTTGAACGATCGATTCTGCCTGAGCAAAAGTTTTTCCGATGACACTAACCGGATCAAGAGGACTGTCTTCGAGGTATCCACCATCCGGACAATTAACCCCGGAAAAAACGAGGTCGGCACTGCAGTATAAAATATAAGACTTCGGGGCGGCGGCGCAGATAGTCCGGGTGCCTTCGACGTTGACCAAATGAGCGCCATTCGGATCATCTTCAAATCTGTCCAGATCACAAACCCCGGCGGCATGCAATATATGGGTCGGCTTAATATCCTTGATCACCTGAACCACCGTGTCCTGGTCCTCCATGGAAACGGAAATAATGTGATCGCCGACCGGTTTTTCCGCTTTCGCCGGCCTGATAGCAAACAACTCGATCTCATTATTTTTCACCAGCCGGGAATAAGCCGGCCAGACATGACTCGAAGTAATTCCAGTACAAAGCACTCTTTTTTTCATATAATTAGAAACAAGTATACCCGCCTTCGCTCATTCCGGACTTCGGACGGGTTGTCCATTTATAATTCAAACAAGTATAAAAACACGAGCGGAACGTGTCAAGAATTTCACGTGATACGACAATCGACAGCGAAAGCCCCATGTTGAATAAAAAACTAAACGCGGAAGGATGCAATAAAAAAGGCCGGGTGTTAAGCCCGGCCTTTTTTTTATTTAGCTTACAAGAAACCTTACTTCTTGTTCATTGCGTCCTGGATGGTTTTGAACTCTTCCTTAGATATCTTGCCGTCTTTATTGAGGTCATATTTCTTAACCATCGTGGATGGATGCGACTGGATAGCCTTGGCTTCCTCTTTAGAGAGTTTGCCGTCCTTATTAGTGTCGAACTCCTTAAGAAGTCTTCTCCGCTGTTCCATGGCATAGCGTTTATTGACCTTGGCATTCATGACCTCTAACTCGGACCGGGACATACGTCCATCACCGTTAGCGTCAAATTCCTTAGACATTCCGGTCATGTGTTTTTGCGCTGCCTGGAGTTCCGCTTTGGAAAGCTTGCCGTCCTTGTCTTTATCAAACCGCGCCAGAAGCATTTTTTCCTTCCGGAGCGACTTGCTCCGGGCCATCATGGTACTCATGGTCCGGATCTCTTCGCTGGAGATCTGGCCATCTTTGTTCCGGTCAAAAAGCTTCATCATCTGCGCACCGTGCGCTTTCATACCATTGACTTCCTTTTTGGAAAGCTTGCCATCACGGTTAACATCAAATTTCCTGAGCATGATCGCTTGCTGTCTGACCATCTGGCTTCGAGCGACCATTTTTTTCATGTTCCCAACTTCCTGCTCGGAAAGCTTACCGTCACCGTTCCGGTCGAAGTTCTTCATCATTGTTTCCCCGTGCGCTTTCATGGCTTCGATCTCTTTTGGGGAAAGTTTACCGTCCCGGTTAAAGTCAAAACCCGAGTAAAGACGTTGCTGTCTCATGGTCGCGTTTTTCTGGGCACAAACTTTGCAAACCGTCGTCTGGCACGCGTAACAGGTCACCAGCATAGCCAAAACCATGACACCCATTAACACTCTTATCGTCTTTGTCATTCTGAATTCACCCCCCCACCTTTTCTGATTACAAGATCACATTAATAATATTTAAGTGATCCATAGTATAGAATAATGGCCGGAAATGTCAAGTAAAATAAGCGCAAGCTAACGTTGTTCGGACTACGTCGAAACAAAACATCCTCGCTGATCGACCCCGGACCGGCCTGGATCAAGCAGATTAAATTCTTGCATTATTACCCAAAGCACCTTATAATCTTATCTGTAATATCTTTTAAATTTATCCCGACTAAGACTGTCGGGATTCAATTCACTCGCATAACTTACGTCGGTCTGCGCACTCCGTAAGTTATGCGTTCATTGAAGGAGTTAACATGAAAAGGAATTTTTGGATCGTAACAATTCTATTGATCGGGATAATGATCACGGGCTGTGAATCGACCCCGAAACAGAATTCGCCGGCGGTAAAGCAAGAACAACAAGTAAATAATTCTATGGACGCAGTCGACGCGCCAAGCCCGGCCAAACCGGCCACCCCCCCGACACCGACACCGGAACCGGCTGGTTCGAACATCAACGCGCTAACCACCAAGAGCAAAAAACTAAGTTATGCTTTCGGAGCTGAAATCGGTGAATCACTGCGCATGATGAAGGTGGGACTGGATACGCCTATTTTCATCAAAGGATTCCGGGACGCTTTCGCCGGAAAAGAACTATTGCTAAACCGGGCTGAAGCCGATAAACTTAAACAAGAATACTTGAAGAAAAAACAGGCTGAATTCACCCAGACACAACAACAACTAGCCACGACAAACATAAAGGAGGGCATGATGTTCTTAGAAGAAAACAAGAAAAAAGAAGGCGTGAAAGTAACGGCGAGCGGATTGCAGTACCAGGTCCTGACCGAAGGTGACGGCGCCAAGCCGAAAGCGACCGATCAGGTAACAGTCCACTACAAAGGCACGCTGATCGACGGTACGGAATTCGACAGCTCCTATAAACGCAATGCGCCGGCCACGTTTCCTTTAAACGGTGTTATCCCGGGCTGGACCGAAGGCGTGCAGTTAATGCAAGTAGGCAGTAAGTTCAAATTCTTTATCCCATCGGAACTAGGTTACGGAACGCGCGGCTCCCCACCGGTGATCGGTCCGAACGCGACGCTGATCTTTGAGGTAGAGTTACTGAGTATTAATAAATAATGTTGGGCGTCATGGGTTGCGCGTTGTGCGTCAAGCACTTCGCGCCAGGGACTGTCAAGTAGCAGCTATGTGACCTGGTTTTTTTTATATTAACTACGGATCAACATTGCCATAAAATCACTTCAGTGATTTTACGTAATCGGACGCGAATATTCCGGCTAAGCAACCTTCGCCGACGGATTTGGCGATCTGGAACGGCGGCCCGCAGATATCACCGGCGGCAAAAACACCGGACACGTTAGTCTCTTGTTTCTTGTTGGCCACGATATAATTCAGTTGACCGGGCGTCAGATCAACACCTAAGGGCATAAAAAGTTCGACCACCCCTTTAGCCCCTAATTCAATAAAGATTCCGTCGACTTCGACCTTTTCCCCTTGGTCCGCCTTGAAACCAACGACTTTTTTCCCGTCACCCAGTATTTCGGTTATTTTCTGCCCGGGCATCTGCTTCACGGGCGAAGCATCGAGCTGGGTTTTGAATTCCCGAACGACATTGAGTTTTTTAGATACCAGAATAACCTGATCGGTATACTTAGCCATCAGCAAGGCCCCGCTGACCGCGGCACTGCCATCGCCGACCAGGGCAACTTTTTTGTTTTTGTAATAAAAACCATCGCAGTCAACGCAGTAACTGATTCCGCGTCCCTGATATTTAGCTTCGTCTTTTAACCCGAGCTTAGTCCGCGAAATGCCAGTGGCAATAATGATCGCTTTGGCTTCGATGATTTCGCCGGTATCGGTTTTAATGGTAAAGATATGCTGCTCGCGGATGATACTGAGGACATCTTCCGGATGAAACTCGGCACCGAATTTTTCGGCCTGGGCCCGGCCGGAACGGAGCAGGTCCGTACCGTTAACAGGAGATTTAAAGCCGTAGTAATTATCGATCTCGTTCCGTTCAAGACTGCTATCGGCGAACTTGCCGATAACTAAAACGCTGACTTTTTTGCGGGCGGCGTAGATGGCGGCCTGGAGACCGGCGGGACCGGAGCCAATGATGAGAACATCTCTTTTTATCATAAGTACTACGCGCCAGATGTCGCAGGCTATGAATTTATTTTACTTAGCTGAAGCTTTTTTCTTTTCCTCAACGATCTCTTCCGCGATGTTCATTGGAACTTGAACGTATTTTTCAAAGTGCATTGAATATGTTGCCCGACCACTACTCAACGTACGTAACGTAGAAACATAGCCGAACATTTCCCCTAAAGGCGCTTCGGCGGCAATGATCTGGCTACCGGCCTTGGCTTCCATCCCCAAAACTTTACCTCGCTTGGAACAGATGTGCCCGACAACCGATCCCATATACTCGTCAGGAGTAGTAACTTCCAAAGACATATATGGTTCCAGGAGGACCGGCACGGATTTTCTGAAGGCGAGTTTAAAACATTCACGAGCGGCGGTCTTAAAAGCCATTTCGGACGAATCGACCTCGTGAAAGGAACCGTCGACCAGTTCGACCTTGACATCGACAACCGGGAATCCGGCCAGGATACCTTTCTGCATGGCTTCGATAACCCCTTTTTCCACGGACGGAATATATTCACGCGGAATATTACCGCCGTGGATACTGTTCTCGAATTCAAACCCTTCTCCGGGCTTACCGGGCGCGAGCACCAGTTCAACGTGGGCGTATTGCCCGTGCCCGCCGGTCTGCTTAACGTGTTTATAAGTCGCTTCGCTTTCCTTGATAATGGTTTCTTTGTAAGCAACCTTGGGCGCGCCGACTTCGGCTTCGACCTTGAACTCACGCTTCAAGCGGTCGACGATGATCTCGAGATGCAGCTCCCCCATCCCGGAAAGAATAGTCTCATTGGTTTCGTGATCAACGTGGACGACAAATGTCGGATCTTCTTCGGCTAACCGCATGAGGGCTTTACTTAATTTATCTTTATCAGCCCGGCTCTGGGGCTTAACGCTGATAGCAATGACCGGCGCGGGAAACTCGATGGCTTCCAGAATTATCTGATTATCGATATCGCAAAGAGTATCGCCGGTAACAGTACGATCAAGCCCGATCGCGGCGGCAATATCACCGGCATAGATATCGGGCCGAATCTCGCGTTCGTTGGCGTGCATCTGAAGGATGCGACCAACCCGTTCCCGACGCCCCTTGGTGGCATTATATATGTAAGAACCGGCCTTAAGATAACCGGAATAAACGCGAAAATAAATCAGTTTTCCCATGTGGGGATCAGTTTGAACCTTAAAGGCCAACGCGGAAAATGGTTCGTTATCATCTGGTTTCCGAACAACGGTCTTCTCAGTATCGTCGGGATCACGACCTTCGACCGGCGGCAGATCGACCGGTGAAGGCAGGTAAAGATTGATAGCGTCGAGCAGTTTCCGCACACCCTTGTTCTTGAAAGCAGCTCCGCAAAGGACCGGAACAATCTTATTGGCAATGGTCCCTTTGCGAATGGCCGGGATAAGTTCTTCAGCAGTAATGCTGTCTTCGGACTCGAGATATTTTTCCATAAGCGAATCTTCGAGTTCAACGGCCTTTTCAACCATAATGTGGTGATATTTTTTGGCTTCCTCGAGATAATCAGCCGGGATATCCTCGATATGAAAATTCTTGCCGGCGGAATCATCGTCATAGATATAGGCTTTCATCTCCAGCAGATCGATCACGCCACGGAATTTATCTTCGGCGCCGATGGGAATCTGCATCGGGATAGCGTTGGCTTTGAGGTTGTCTTCGATAGTCTTGAGAACCCAGAAAAAGTCAGCGCCGATCCGATCCATTTTATTGATAAAAGCAATCTTGGGCACATTATATTTCTGGGATTGGCGCCAGACGGCTTCGGACTGGGGTTCGACCCCACCGACGGCGCAAAAAATCGCGATCGCCCCATCCAGAACCCGCAAACTGCGTTCGACCTCAACGGTGAAATCCACGTGGCCCGGGGTATCGATAATATTAATGCGGTGATCTTTCCAATAGCAGGTGGTGGCGGCGGAAGTAATGGTAATACCGCGTTCCTGCTCCTGTTTCATCCAATCCATCTGGGCTTTACCGTCATGAACCTCACCCAGTTTATGAGATTTACCGGTAAAGAACAAGACGCGTTCGGTTAACGTGGTTTTACCGGCGTCAATATGGGCCATGATACCAATGTTACGAACCTTACCAAGATTAATCATTCGAGGCATTTGTTTTCTCCAAACGGACAGGATACTATCCTTGTCCCGACGCTAAAAAAAAAGCGGGGACAAGCCCCGCCGTTACAACATCACTATATACGTTACGAGCAGGTGGTATTATACGGATAACGAGAAAAGAGTCAAGGGAAGTTTTCGCCTCAGGAAAAAGAGAATGTTAACGGTAGACTATTCCCCGAGCATGTGAACAATAATCCGCCGGTCCCGAGGCCGGTTATCGAACTCGGCCAGAACCACCTGTTGCCAGGTACCAAGGCAAAGCTGACCTTTTTCAAACGGAATAGTCAACGATTGTCCCTGCAACGCGGCCCGGAGGTGGCTGAACCCGTTGGCGTCGCCCCAGGTCTCATCATGAGCGTAAGATTTATCGGACGGAACGATCTTTTCGTACAGGTCTTTCATGTCCCGGATCATGTCGGGTTCGTACTCAAAAGTGGTAATAGCCGCGGTGGAACCAACCACAAAAACCAGGAGATTACCCTGTTTGAGTTTAGATGCAGCGAGAATATCTGATATTTTACCAGTAATGTTAATCAGGTCAGGATTTCCCTGAGTGCTGAGTCTGATTTCTTTAGTTATTATTTTCATATAAAAAGTCATTTTACAAAAAAATTGACGGATATCCAATAATTTAGTACCATTTGAACATCATGAGTCAAACATATATCGTGGATTTAAAGAACAATGTCGGCAAGTCAGTGACCATCAAGGGCTGGCTATACAACAAGCGCTCCAGCGGGAAAATAAAATTCCTGCAGGTACGCGACGGGACCGGTATTGTCCAGGGCGTCATGGCGGCCAGCGACGTCAGCCCGGAAGTTTTCAAACAGGGCGACGGGATCACCCAAGAGTCATCGCTGGAAGTAACCGGGACGGTCCGGGCCGACAAACGCGCACCGGGCGGATATGAACTGACTTTAAGGAACGTGAAAGTGATCCAGATCGCTGAAGCTTACCCGATCACCCCGAAAGAACACGGCACCGGCTTCCTGATGGAAAACCGGCACCTCTGGATCCGTTCCCGGAAACAGGCGGCAACCTTAAAGGTCCGGGCTGAGATCGTCCGGGCGATCCGGGATTTTTTCGATGACCGCGGCTTCGTATTGGTCGATACCCCGATCCTGACCCCGGCCGCCTGCGAAGGAACAACCACCCTTTTCGAAGTGGAATATTTCGGTGACAAAGCTTACCTGACCCAGAGCGGCCAGCTTTACAATGAAGCGACCGCCGCCGCGCTGGGCAAGACATATTGTTTCGGACCGACTTTCCGGGCGGAAAAATCAAAGACCAGGAAACACCTGATGGAATTCTGGATGGTGGAACCGGAGATCGCCTACGCCGATCTGGACGACGTGATGAAACTATCCGAAGAATTTATTGTCTTTATCATTCAACGGGTATTAAAAAACCGGCGAGAGGAACTGGAAATCCTGGAGCGTGACATCGCGGCGCTGGAAAAGATCAAACTGCCCTTCCCGCGCGTCTCTTACCCGGAACTGATAAAACTTTTCAAGGAATGGGGCCATGATTTCGTTGACGGGAACGACCTGGGTGCGCCGGAAGAAACCGTCATCGGCGAAAAGTTCGATCAGCCGGTCATGATCCACCGGTTCCCGATGAAAGTAAAAGCTTTTTACATGAAGGCCGACCCGAAGAACCCGGACCTGGCGCTCTGCGTCGACGTGATCGCGCCGGAAGGGTTCGGCGAACTGATCGGCGGCGGCCAGCGCGAAGATAACCTGAAAACCCTGGAAAAAAAGATCAAGGAACACAAATTACCGGCCAACGCTTTTAAGTGGTACCTGGACCTGAGGCGTTACGGCTCGGTCCCCCACGGCGGGTTCGGACTGGGATTGGAACGAACGGTCGCCTGGCTGTGCGGTTCCGAACACATCCGGGAGTGTATCCCCTTCCCGCGTATGTTATATAAAATATATCCATGATGAATTTAAACGAAGAACAAAAACTTATCCGAAACACGGTCCGCGACTTCGCTTCAAAAGAAGTAGCCCCGCTGGCCCGGCAGATAGATAAAAACAACGAATTCCCGGCGGCGACCATAAAAAAAATGGCTGAACTGCAGTTGCTGGGGATCCCGTTCCCTGAAAAATACGGCGGCGCGGGCAGTGACAAATTAAGTTACATCATCGCGGTCGAAGAACTGGCCCGGGTCTGCGGCTCCACTTCGATCACCTTAGCGGCCCATATTTCGCTCGGCTCCTTCCCTATCTACGCCTTCGGCACGGAAGCCCAAAAGAAAAAGTTTCTGGTCCCGCTGGCCCAAGGCAAACAACTGGGCGGATTGGGGCTGACCGAACCAAACGCCGGTTCAGACGCGAGCGGTACCCAGACCACGGCCGTAAAAAAATCAGACGGCTATCTGTTGAACGGAACAAAAACATTCATTACCAACGCCAACGTGGGCGAAATATTCATTGTCCTGGCCAAAACGGACAAAAAAGCGGCCGGCACGCACGGCATCAGCGCTTTTATCGTGGCCAAAGACACGCCGGGGTTCACCAACGGGAAAAAAGAGGATAAACTCGGTCTGCGCGGCTCGGATACGGGTGAATTGGTCTTTGAAGACTGCCTGATCCCGATGGAAAACCTGCTGGGAAAAGAAGGCGAAGGCTTCAAGTATGTCATGAAAACACTGGACGGCGGCCGAATCAGCATCGGCGCGTTAGGACTGGGAATCGCCCAGGGTGCGCTGGATAAAAGCATTAATTACGTTAAGGAACGTAAACAGTTCGACCGGCCGATCGGCAGTTTCCAGGCGATCCAGAACATGGTCGCGGACATGACAACGGAGATCGCCGCCGCCCGACACCTGGTTTATCACGCCGCCCAATTATCTGATGCCGGCCAGCCTTTTTCCCTGGAGTCGGCCATGGCTAAACTCTTTGCATCGGAAGTAGCCATGCGGGCAACCAAGAATACCATCCAGATCTTTGGCGGTTACGGTTACATGAAAGAATACGAAGTGGAAAGATATTACCGGGACGCAAAACTGTGTGAAATCGGTGAAGGCACTTCTGAAATACAACGCATCGTCATTGCCCGCCAGGTGATCGGAAAACTATAAGTATTTTGTCATTCCTGCCCCGCATCCAAGTGCGGGGTATCATACCAGAAGCAGATCCGCCTTTGGCGGTCAGGCAGACCCGTCGTAAGTTTATCAAAAGCGAGAGCCTGAAAGGCGAAAAAAGGTGGCTCCTAATCAAAATCCAAACCCCGAATCGCGCCGGGATAATCTTCAAAGTAAATCGGTCCCCGGTAACCCAGCACGACCTGGATCGCCATCTCCACGGTATAGTCAGCCAATTTGACCGGCTTCCCATTTTCATCATAACGATACGCCGCGCCGTTATCCAGCACAAAACCTTTCCCCAGGAAAAACTTATCGAAAATATAAAAAACCCGCTTCTCTCTCTTACTCCGGGTATAGATCAGTAAAACTTCCTCCAGATACCCGATATCAACGTTAGTATCAGTTTTGATAATCTTGAACGACTCCTGACGGCTGACCCGATCAGTGCTGACCTCAAAGATTTCGAGCGGCGGCGGAGCCTGACAGCCAACGAACAATCCAAAGCCAACCAGTCCGAATAAAATAATATTCTTCACTTTAAACCCCCGTCAGAACCGGTTCGGTCACAAAAACAACCCCGCGGACAACGCGACTAGCGAAACGACGATCGCGGTAACCGTGATCAATAAAAAATTTTTATAGGCGTGCCGGATGATGATCGACAATTTTTCATCGGTCATGATCATGCTCAAAACGAAAGAGACGACGCTGACCAGAAAAAAGAACAGGAGGAGAACAATAAAAGAATCAAAGTAGTTCATAATGGCTGACTCGTTTCCGTCGTTTTCTCCGGCGCGGGCGTGGCGGCCGGGACCGCCCGGTCAGGTTCCCCGGTCAACTCCGGATTGAAAGCACTCAGAATAATGATCAGGTTAAGCACGCCGGCCACGCAGACAAACAGGAATCCGATCTCGGCGAACTTCAAAGGCACCAACCCGCGCGGGTAATAAGACAGCAAAGTTTCGCTCAAAAACAGGATCGCCCCGGCGCCGAACCGACCGACATAATAAAAAGGATTATCACCCATCCGCACATCGCGGAAATCGGCCAGAAAAATACCCAGCAGGAAGGTCACCCAGACCAGCGTCCCCGCGAAGATCGCTTTCCGCTTCCGCCCGATCACCCAGTAAGCGCCGCCGGGCAAGCACCACCCGACCAGCATGACCATCAGATATTTTATCCGCTGACGCCGGACCAGGATGTTGGTCAACATCGTTGCCCCGATAAAAACACAAATACCGATGGCGACCAAGGACCCTAAACTTAAATCGCGTAATGCGTCCATAACGACCCCTTACATGGTAAATTTTTCGCCGAGATATTTCCGGCGCGCCAACTCATTATTCATGATGTCTTCCGGCGACCCCTGCGCCAGGATCTTACCTTCATCAATAATATAAGAACGGTCGGTAACCGAAAGAGTTTCCTTGACATTATGATCAGTCAATAAAACACCGATCCCTTTCGTCCTTAACCCTTTGATGATCTCTTTGATCTCGCTGACGGCGATCGGGTCGACCCCGGAAAACGGTTCATCCAACAACATTAAACGAGGCGAAGTGATCAGAGAACGACTGATCTCCAAACGCCGGACTTCGCCACCGGAAAGCGTATTAGCTTTTTGCTTCGCCAGTTTGGTCAACCCGTATTCATCCAGTAACCGCCGGGCCTCGGCCTGACGCTCCTGGTGACTCATCCGGATCGTTTCCAGGATAGCCAGCAGATTTTCCTCCACGGTCAACCTTTGAAAAACAGACGGCTCCTGGGCCAGATAGCCCAT
>DAOWBV010000010.1 GCA_030633885.1 Planctomycetota bacterium | reverse complement strand
TGCGAGATCGCCTTCTGCTGCTCGCGCAGGCTGTGGTTTTGCCGGCGCATGACGCCGACCTTGGTGAGCCCGTCCCGCACGTTCTCCGACACCGCCATGGCCGATCCCAGGGTGAGCACCGCGATCAGCATCCCCGCGATGATCGAGGTGACGATCGCGGTGTGGCGGGGGCGCAGGTTGAACACCGTCATGCGGCGTTTGCCCATCCAAAGATTCATGTGGACGATGTTCGTTATAATAAGTTAAATATTCTTTTAGTAACTTATCAACTCGTGCCTTAGAGAAAAATAGAAAGAGATTCAGGAATTCATATTTCAAGGATAAAAAGAATCGTTCAACTTTACTATTACCATTGGCCTTGCCGATATTAGCGTAACGGCGGGTAAGACCTTGTCTTTTCATATAACTTTTGAAATCACCGGCCGTAAATTGTGTTCCCTTATCACTGATTAAATGTTTTGGCTGGCCGTGTTTCAAAATGACTTGCTTAAATTTATTTATTGTCCACTCAGCCGTCGGGTAAAATGTCGTAGTCAGAATTACCACTTTTCGTGAATAATGGTCTAAAATCGCTAAAATATACAATGGTTTAAACCAAACATAAACAGTCGTTAAGTCAACACTCCAAATATGGTTAGAATATTTTCCCTTAATGGCCTTAGCTTTAACTGGTTTCTCTTTTTTATTTGGTTTCCGATAAGCAGGGTTTGGGGAATTTAAAATATTTCGAACCGTTGAAGGCGACACATAAACGCCTATTTTCCAGACAGCCAACGCGATCTTCCAGCGACCCCAATGAGGGTTGTCCTGATGGATTTCCCAGATCAAAGAAACGATACTGATTGGTGTTCTGTTTGGCGAAGTATAAAAGCTCCTGATCTTAGGCGCCAGATTCGAGATGCCGAATTGGAGTTGATTCAGATATTTGATCACCGAGGTCTTTGAAATGGGCAAATATTGCCTGACTTTCCGCAACGAAACATCAAATCTTAACTTAAAATAGATAATTCGCAATTTCTTGCATAAACATGGTCTTTTCTGTTTCACCCGATTCAATTCCTGTCTCATCGCCATATTCGCGAATTTCAGTTTCCTGACTTCCTCACGTAAAAAGTGAATCTCTAAAAGACAAGCGGGATTGACCGGAATAAGTTTCGTAAAGATTGTCCTCTTGGCGGAAGAAAGCAATCTAAAACTTTTTCCGCTAAAGTAACCAAACAAGTAAAAAGTCTTTCCGGCCCCATAATCCGTGAGGTAAATCATAAAAACAAATAATCGCTTAACCATAAAACTTTCCTCTAATATAAAATCCATTTAAAAAAACCATCTCCTCTACTTGACATTATGTTTTAATCAAGTATAATAATAAAACTAACTTGGGGAAGATATCATTTTAAACGAAAATTTTCTGACAGGAAATTTTCAGGAAGTGTCGTGATGAAATTAGGAGTCAACGTCGATCATATCGCCACGGTCCGCGAGGCCCGTAAGACGAACGAACCGGATCCGGTGGCCGCGGCTGTTCTGGCCGAACTGGGCGGGGCCGACAGCATTGTCGTCCACCTCCGGGAAGACCGGCGCCATATTCAGGACCGGGACCTGAAGATCTTACGCCAGACAGTTAACACCAGGGTCAATCTGGAAATGGCCATGTCTGAAGAGATCGCCAAGATCGCCCTGGCGGTAAAACCGGATCAGGTCACTTTTGTCCCGGAAAAACGGGAGGAAGTAACCACTGAAGGCGGTTTGAATATCATCAAGAATAAGAAAAAAGTCGCGGATTTTACCAACCGGTTCAAAAAAAATAAAATTCCCGTTTCCGTTTTTATCGATCCGGATAAAGATCAACTCCAGGCAGCCAAGCTGGCCAAAGTAGATATGGTTGAATTACACACCGGTGATTACGCCAACGCGCCCACCCCGGAACAACAACAAAATGAATACCTGAAACTGGCCGAAGCGGCCATCACCGCCCGCAATATGAGAGTCCGGGTCGCGGCCGGACACGGTTTAACCTACCGGAACGTATTAACGATCACCAAAATATTGGAGATCGAGGAACTGAATATCGGACACAGTATTATCGCCCGGGCCACGATGGTTGGCATCGAACGGGCCGTCAGGGAAATGAAAGGATTAATCAACCGGAAATAATTGAGGAGAACGTATGTTTTCAGGATGTCTGACCGCATTAGTCACCCCATTCAAAAAATATCAGGTCGATGCTAAAAAATTCAGGGAATTGATCGAATGGCAGATCGCCCATCAGGCGGACGGAATCGTCCTGTGCGGAACCACCGGAGAAGCGGCCACCCTTAGCGACGAGGAAAAGGTCCGGATCTTTAAAGAAGCGGTCCGGACGGTCCGAGGCCGAATCCCGGTCATTGCCGGCACCGGATCCAATGATACCGCGAAAACCATTAAGTTAACCCAACGGGCAAAAAAATGCCGGGTGGACGCCGCCCTGGTTGTCACCCCCTATTATAATAAACCAACCCAGGCCGGACTATATCTTCATTATAAAGCCATCGCCCAAAAATCACGGTGCCCGATCATCGTTTATAACGTGCCGGGCCGGACGGCGGTATCCATTGATCCGAAAACGGTCGCCCGTTTAGCCCGCCTCAAAAACATCGTGGCCATCAAAGAGGCCTGCGGAAAACTATCCCAGATCAGACAGATAAAAAAACTGTGCCGATTGCCGATCCTCTCCGGTGAAGACGCCCAAACCATCCCGATCATGAAAGCCGGCGGCGTCGGGGTAATCTCGGTAGTCAGCAACCTGATCGCCCAGGATATGAGCGCCATGGTCCAGGCCTTTAGTCAGGGGAACCGGAAACTGGCCGCGGCCTGGGAACGAAAGATCAATCCTTTATCCAACGCCATGTTTTTTGAGACCAACCCCATCCCGCTGAAAACTGCTTTAAAGATGTTAGACCGATTAAACGGTGAATTACGCCTGCCGCTCTGCCCCATGCAACCAGACACTAAACAAAAATTAAAACAGGCCTTGAAAAAATATGGCCTGCGGTTAGACAGTAGTTATGCAATTTAATAGTTTAACTAACGGAATAAGAGCATTGTGCGTTTCATTTTAAATTTCTTTTATCTAAGCTATATTGTTCTCAGCCTGCCTTATTATCTGTTCAAATTCCTGACCAGTAAAACCGCCCGCTTGGGCTTGACCCAGCGTTTCGGCGGCGTCCCCCAACGGACCAGCGCCAAACCGGCCATCTGGCTCCACTGCGCTTCGGTCGGTGAATTTCTCGCCATCCAGGACCTCATCACCGCCATCGAAAAAGATCTGCCGAACCACGAGATCATCGTCTCCACCCTCACCCCAACCGCTTATCAACTGGCCCGGGCCCGGATCACCCGTCATCAGATCGTCTTCTGGCCTATCGACCTCAGCTGGATCACCCGAAAAGTATTAAAACGGCTCCGGCCGGACTTGATCGTTTTAATCGAACAGGAAATCTGGCCGAATTTCATCGATCAGGCCCAGCGGTTACAGATACCAATAATTTTAATTAACGGCCGGATCACCGAAAGATCACTCCGGCGATACCGTTCGGTCAACTGGTTGATCAAACCCACCTTGCAAAAAATAAAGATGCTCGGCGTTCAGACTGAGGAATACGCCCAACGTTACCGGTCGTTAGGCGTAGCGGCGGAAAAAATCACCGTCACCGGTAATTTGAAATATGATATTAAAACAGAAGAAACGGCTCCGGAGGAATACTCGAAATTATTCCGCATAAAATCAGATGATATCGTAATGGTCGGCGGCAGTACCCACCACCCGGAAGAAGAAGTCCTGGTCGATAGCTACTTGAATCTGCGAGCCGATATAAAAAACCTGAAATTGATATTGGCCCCGCGTCACCCGGAACGAACAACGGAAGTGGAAAAATATATTCAGAGTAAAAATATCTCCTCCGTTAAAAGATCACAATTATCTGCAACTGACGAATTGGCGCCGGACGTCATTATTATCGATACTCTGGGCGAGCTTAATAAACTTTATCCGCTGGCCACGATTGTCTTTATCGGCGGCAGTTTAATACCGCGGGGCGGCCAGAATGTTCTGGAACCGGCCGCGGCCGGCCGGCCGGTCCTCTTTGGACCATACATGTATAATTTTCAGGAAGCGGCGGATCTGTTGGTTGAATCCGGCGCGGGCTGGATGGTCCAGAATGCCGCCGAATTGGAATCACAATTAAGATCACTCTTAGCCAACCGATCCGCGCTCAACGAAGCCGGTCAAGCCGGACAAAAAGCGATCCGTCGACACCGGGGCGCCACCGACCGCAATTTTGAGGTCATCCGGGAATCCATCTCATAAATAGCTTGTAATTATAAAAAATATTAGTAAAATAGGATTTTTCTTGTTGAGTTAAATTTTTGTAAGCAATTTATGGGAGTACTTATGCGTAGCCGAAGAAAAAGACTTTTTACTTCTGAAGCGGTCTCCATGGGACACCCCGATAAGATCTGCGACCAGATCTCCGACGCGATCCTGGATGCCATTATGGCTCAGGACCCTTACGGCCGGGTCGCCTGTGAAACTATGGTCAAAACCGGCATGGCCATTGTTGCCGGCGAGATCACCACGAAATGTTACGTGGAGATCCCGGACATTGTCAGGCAAACCATTAAAGAAATCGGTTACACCCACTCAGATATGGGATTTGATTATGAGACCTGCTCAGTCTTAACGGCCATCCAGAAACAATCCGGCGATATCGCTCAGGGTGTCAATGCCGATAAAAAGAAACATAAAAAGGTCGGGGCGGGTGACCAGGGAATCGTTTTCGGATATGCCTGCCACGAAACCCCTGAACTGATGCCCCTGCCCATTACCCTGGCCCGACGGTTGATCGATCGAGCAACTAAATTAAGACAGAACGGCCAACTGGGCTACCTTCGACCGGACGGAAAATCACAGGTCAGTATTGAATACGAAAATAATAGCCCCATCCGGATCGATACGGTCGTTATGTCCCATCAGCATGACCCGAGTGTCAGCCAGAAAAAATTACGGTCCGATTTTATTAACAAGATCATCAAACCGGTCCTGCCCAAAGAGCTGGTCGATCGGGACATGAAGATCTACACCAACCCGACCGGCCGCTTTGTTTTGGGCGGTCCTTACGCTGATTGCGGCTTGACCGGCCGGAAGATCATCGTCGATACCTACGGCAGTATGGGCACCCACGGCGGCGGCGCTTTTTCCGGTAAGGATCCGACCAAAGTCGACCGGAGCGGTTCTTACGCGGCCCGTTACGCGGCGAAAAATATTGTCGCCGCCGGCCTGGCTGAACGCTGTGAAGTTCAGCTCGCTTACGCTATCGGCGTGGCCGAACCGATCGCTATTGACGTGGAAACTTTCGGCACTTCCCGCGTGCCGGAATCTCTGATCATCGAATTAGTCCAGAAAAACTTTGATTTCACCCCGATGGGCATGATTAGTCATCTGAAACTCCGGCGCCCGATCTTCAAACAAACCGCCCGTTATGGCCATTTCGGCCGGACCGGCCCGGGTTATACCTGGGAAAAAACCGATAAAGCCAAGATCTTAAAGAAAGAAGCTGGACTTTAATTATAATAGCTAGGTAAATTAATCATGGGTAAAACAATATCAAAGCTTACCGATTACAAAGTTGCCGATATCAGCCTCGCCGATTGGGGCCGCAAAGAGATCGAAATCGCTAAAGGCGAAATGCCCGCCCTGATGGCACTGCGCCGTAAGTATAAAAAACAACGGCCACTGGCGGGGGCCCGGATCATGGGTTGTATCCATACGACCATCCAAACCGCCGTCTTGATTGAAACATTGATCGAGTTAGGCGCAAAGGTACGCTGGTCTTCCTGCAATATCTTCTCGACTCAGGATCATGCCGCCGCCGCCATCGCCGCGGCCGGCACCCCGGTATTTGCCTGGAAAGGTGAAACCGAGAAAGAATTCCTGTGGTGTATCGAACAAACCATAGTTAAAGATGGAAAAGATTGGGGCGCGAACATGATTCTGGATGATGGCGGTGATCTGACTAAAATGCTGCACGAAAAGTTTTCCGATATTATCAGTAATTGTCACGGTATTTCTGAGGAAACTACCACCGGTATACACCGCTTGATTGAAATGATGAAAAAGAGCGAACTAAAAGTCCCCGTCATTAATGTAAACGACTCGGTAACTAAATCGAAAAACGATAATAAATATGGATGCCGCCACTCTTTGAACGACGCCATCAAACGAGGCACCGACCACCTGTTAGCCGGTAAAAAAGCTCTCGTTATCGGTTACGGTGACGTCGGTAAAGGATCCGCCGCCTCCCTTCGTCAGGAAGGAATGATCGTTAAAATCAGCGAGATTGACCCTATCTGCGCCATGCAAGCTTGCATGGACGGGTTTGAGGTCGCCTCTCCCTACCTTAATGGCATCAACACCGGCCGGATCGATAGTATCAATGCTGGGTTGCTCGGCACGATCGACCTGATCGTCACCGCTACCGGAAACATCAATGTCTGTGATGCTAATATGCTGCAAAAACTGAAAAATGGTGCGGTGGTTTGTAATATCGGCCATTTCGATAACGAGATCGATACCGCTTACATGCATAAAACCTGGGAATGGGAAGAAGTAAAACCGCAGGTCCACAAAATCTTTCGCGACAAATCAGCCAACGATCACTTGATCCTTCTCTCCGAAGGCCGGCTGGTTAACCTGGGCAACGCCACCGGACATCCATCCCGGATCATGGATGGTTCTTTCGCCAACCAGGTATTGGCTCAGATCTATCTTTGGGAACGCAAGTTTGCTGACCTGCCGAAAGAAAAACGGGCAAAAAATATTTACATAAAAGTATTACCCAAAAAACTGGACGAAGAAGTCGCGGCCGACATGGTGGCGGGTTTTGGCGGCGTCATCACCAAGCTGACTAAAAACCAGGCTGATTATATTAATGTACCGACCGAAGGACCGTTTAAACCTGAATCTTACAGGTATTAAGAAGTAGATATCGACGGTCACGCCCCGATCCAGAACACCACACCACACTCAACTCAACCCGGTCATTTGCAGTTTGCCTAACGAAAAAACCTGAATTTTTTCGCCCGAAAAAATTTTGGCTCTTGACAACAACCAAACATCGGATATACTTAATATAGAGAAAGTCTCAATATAGCTCTTTGATAACTTGAATGAAATTAAAAGATCCCGGAACCGGGTTGGGTGGAGTAATATTTATAGTTATTATTTATCCCTTTATATTCTTTATCCCCTTTCCTCCATTCCCGTTTCCACCTCCATGATTTCCGCCTGGAAATCCTATGCCCCTAACCGATAGATTCTATTTATCTATCCAGAACCCTTTATTACCTGATAAGGGAGGTGAGAAAAATGAGGAAACCGAAAAATAGCGGTTTTACGCTGATGGAATTGCTGATCGTCATGGCTATTATTCTTATTTTAACATCGATCACGGTGGCGGCGGTCCAGAAATTTCTGTTGAAAGCCAAACTGATAAAATGCGACAGTAATCTTGAGTCACTTTACGTGGCCATGCAAACTTACGTGGCTGATCACAATCACGGTGCTTATCCGCAGGAGACCGGCAGTGCTTTCTGGGAGGTATTAAGAAAATACCCGACCCCGGACACGGCGGTATTGAAAAGTCCGCTCGATGACGTTTATTTTATCTGTCCGGTCGTCGGTGGTCAGGGTCAGCCGGGCGTGTCGCATTATCGCGGTCCGAAAGAACAGTTGAATATCGCGACCGACTCCCACCGGCCCATCGCCGCGGATCTCCCGGAAAACCACGGCGATCACCCGATCAAAGTCTTACTGATGGACGGCCGCCGGATCGATGTAAAACCGGACGATCAGCTCTGGACGGAAGTGGAAAAATGGACCGAGAAATAAAGTTTTCCACGTAAATCATACGGAAATAACTTGATTTTCTTCCGGGAGGTTGCTAGGATAAGTGAATTAAAATAACTCCGCATCGTATAAAGATGCCGGGTTTAATTCGCGAACAGTTTTGTATTTATCCCGACAAAAACTGTCGGGATTTAATTCACGCATATAATTTACGTCGGTCTACGCGCGACGTAAATTATGCGTTCATTAAAGGAGGTAATAGACAGGATGGGGAAGAAAAACAAAGGGTTTACATTAATTGAGCTACTGGTCGTTATTGCCATTATTGCGGTAATCGCCTCACTGGTCTTACCCGGTCTGATGAAAGGAAAAAAGCAAGCGAGCCTGCTGAAATGTCTAAATAATTTAAAAGGATTGCGGCTCGCCTTGGAAAGCTATTCTTCCGACAACTATGGCGTTTATCCGCGTGACGCTAAAGGCGCAGATTTCTGGGAAGTATTGAGGACCCAGCCCACGCCGGAAACCTCGAGCCTCGGGACCAAAAAAGACAAGATGTTTATCTGCCCGTTAGGCGGCCGGCAAACCATACCTGGCCCGGGCAAATGTGATTATCGCGGACCTAATTACATCGTCAGTCTGGCCGTTGACGAGAACGATCCGCTGGGTGCCGACGAACCTGAAAACCACGACCCGGCCCGACAGGCAGAAAAAATTAACGTCCTGTTATTCGGCGGTAGCGTCGAACAAGGCAAACCCGGTTCCACTGTTTGGGCTGATGCTATTGATAACGGAATGACTATCTTAAAAGCTCAGGACGAGTAATTTTTGTTGTCAGGTTAATTCCAGAGGGTGTCCCCGTGATCGGGGCCACCCTCTTTTTTTTAGTTGACCCCGTTAGAAATGTTTGATATAACATAACACAGGCAGAGTTGATAAATATAATTTTAACGATTAAAATAATATTATGAAAAAAATATTCAATCCGACCCAATCCGCCAAAGTCATGCCGGAGGACAGATCCGTCCTTTGGCGGAGACGGATCAGTCCTCTGGCTGAAAGAGGCGCCGCTCCTGTGGAGCGAGCCTCGCCCCTTTTGGGGCGGAAGGCTCGCCTAATTTCATTGTTGGGTAGCCTGCTTTTCTGCGCTATTTTTTTATTCGCCCTGATGAACCCGACTCCGGCTTCCGCCCAGGTCAGAAAAAGATGGGAACTCGGTTTCACCAATAAAACACCTCAGCTGTTTACCTACGTCGATCCGAACGACAACAAAACTAACTACTGGTACCTGATCTACACGATAACCAATCACACCGATGATAATATCCGGTTAGTTCTTGATATTTGCATTAAAACCGATACTAACAAATATTATCAGGATACCTGGCAGCCGATCATCGAAGACGGTATGATCAGTCGGGAAGAAAAATTAGGCGGCCTGCCCCTCGGTCTGCAGAAAGTTCGGATCAAAGAACTGAAAGCGGAACTGAAGTATCTCAATACCCGAGAGATCCGGGAAAAGAGCGAGATCAAACCGAAAGAAACTATCACCGGTATCGCGGTTTTTAAAGAATTGGATAAACAGGCCAAAGAATATGAGGTCATGGTCGGCGGACTGGTCGATATGGTCAAACTCTCCTTTACCCCGCCGCCGGATATTCAAGCGGTTTACGGTTACGAGCCAAAAATATTAAAAATTACCTACTCGCACGAAGGTGATGAGTTCTCCAAGCACCTCCAACCGGTAACCGATCCGGTCGATCCGGAAAAGGAAGTCAAGAAAAGGGAATGGATTATCCGCCGGTACGGCCCGATCGGTGATAAGGACACCCTGCAGAATTTGATCGAATCATTAAAAGATGATAATCCCCTGATCCGCTGGATCGCCTGGTGGTTGCTCCGTCGCATGACAACGAAAGACGTTCACGAAAAACCGGCCTTTACCTATCAACCTTCTTTGACCCCGAACGAAAACCAAAAAGCCATCAAGCGCTGGCAGGAATGGTGGGCGCGGAATAATGAGAAACTGGTTTACAACCAAACGGACAACCGGTTTGAGATCAAAGCAAACCCGGAATAAAATTTTTGGGCCAGACGTGGCGGCGCTGTAACGTGATTTTCATTATCTCCCTGATCATTTCTTTTTTTGACCGGTGCTGATCCGGCGGCAAACTATTCAAATAATCATTAAAAAACCGGAGCCGATCCGCCCGGGTGATCACGCCGGGCATCGCCGCGTTAAGCTGGGCTAAATTTTTTATCCGCTGAGGTAATTCGACTGACGGCAGAAAATCAACCCGGTCCAGGTCCAGAAAATAAAAAAACCACTTTCCGGACTGATGCTTAACCAGAATATTATTGGCTTTCAGGTCAGAGTGAAACACTCCCTGGCGATGCAGATTTTTTATGGCCCGGCTCAGGTGCTTGATGAAGCCTTTTTTCGCCGGCCAATGATCAGCCGATGACTGGTCCGGCCGAAAAAAATCAACGACCATTTCATTAGACGGTTGAGCGCCGGGCACTTCCTTTAAACACAAATAACTTTTTTTCAGGCACCATCTCCCATTCGGTTCAACCAAGGCCAACGCCACCGGCGTGAGGATCTTTCTCAAAACCAAACCGCGGGCGGTCAACCAGGACCGCCGGGCCGCGTGAACCCGACCAAGATTTTTTAAACGGCTGAGCAAAGAATACCGGTATTCCTTAATAAAAATTTTATCGCCCGGCTGGCAGACCCCGAGTTGGACCGGGCAGGTCAGAACGGAAATCGACCTGGCCGGGCTGTGCTTGAACAATTCGCCCGGCGTCTCCCTCACTAATCGGGCGTGATTTTCCACCAGGTCGATCAACCGACTCGATTCGATCTGCCGGCGCTGGAAAACTTTATAATTATCGCCCTGGTAGATCGAAAACTCCGAGGAATTTTTCAGGCACCGTTTGGCCCGGCTCCGAAGATGACGTTGTCTTAATTGCCATATTTTGGTTAATACCTGCCGGGTAATCTTTTTCAATACCTCAGGCCGGAAATCAAATTGCCGGTAGGCCTTTAAAAACCGAACCACGTCCGCGAACGGCCGGACCAGACTCAAAGAATAACCCATCTGGGCCAGATTAAAAATCTTCTGGGTATGGGATAAACCAGCTACTACCCGACTACGATGCAGATCAATCAAATGTAAACGAATTTCATCCGGTGTCGATCCGGTTAAAAGAACATTACCGATATGTAAATCCTGATGAAAGAACTCGGCCTGATGAGTCCGGCGCATTAATTCCCCCATTAAAATCAGAACCTGATTAATCCGGGTCCGGTCTCCGGCCGTTTCTTCAGTAATATCTTTTTGCGTAAAAAATTGTTTGAGCGGCATAGACTGCTCGATTTTTTCGATCAGCAGGAAGGAATCCACCGTCCGCCCCCATTTTTTCTTTTCCAGCGCGGCCAGAGGCCGGACCGTCGGAATATTTTTGGCGTTTAAATAATTAGCCATTTTTAATTCATTGAACGACGGGGAACGACCAAAGATCGTCTTGAGTCCGTTCCAGAAACCGGTCAGTTTGTAGCGCTTCACGAAAACTTCGCCCAGCCGGGGGACTTTTAGAAAAAATAGTGTCCGGGCATTATTATCTTTAAACGCCGGTTGCTCCTTCAATCGGTTCTCCTGTCCGATCAGCGACCGCCCCAGGTCCTCCTTGACATTTTCGCGAACCAGCCAGCGATACGGCGGTTTATCAATGGTAATAAAATTATATAATTTTCTCATGACTTGGTTTTTAATACTTCGTCGTATATTTTGAACACTTTTGGCCAGTGTTGTTCAAAAGAATATTTTAAGGCAGTCGCCCGGGCGACTTTCCCCAGATTTGTCCGCCAGGTCGGATCGGCCAAGCCGGTGATCCGTCGGGCCATCTCCTGAATATCACGCGGGTCTTCCAGAACAAAAGAATCGACCGCATGGTTTAAAATTTCCGAAGCCCCGGCCGCCCGGCTGATAATCACCGGTAACCCGGTCCCCAGCGCTTCCAGGCAAACAGTCCCGAACGGTTCAAATAAAGTCGGGAAGAGAAAAATATCCGCCGCCGCGTAATACCGTTCGATCTGACCGCACTGACCCAGAAACAATACCTTACCCCCCACATTTTGCCGGGCCGCCAGATATTTATATTTGTTGATCCGGCCGCGGCCGATCACCCATAACTTTACTTTCAGATCTTTCGGCAGGCAAGCCAGACTGTCCAGGGCGTATTTCAAACCCTTTCGCTCAAAACCCGACCCGACAAATAAAAGAACCAGTTCATCGTCCGGCGAGTTCAATTCTTCCCGGATCCGCGCCCGATAGTGTTCTTTATTATCCGGATGAAATTTATTCCCGTCAAAAGTATTATGGATCACCTCGATCGCTTCATCCGGAATATCGTAGTGACCCTGGATATCCTTTTTGACCACGCGGGAAATACAGATGATCTTCCGGTAATTACCCGGTTGAAAAGATTTTCTTTCCAGAGCGATGACCGCCCGGTTCCGGGGATTAAGTCTCTGCGCTGTCCGGCCCAGCCAGTTTTTCATGGAAGGATGGGTCTGTTCCAGGTATGACCAGTGACAACCACTGCCCACCCGGTAAATATCCTGAGAGTAAGTCCGACCGAAACCCTGGATGAGATCGAATTTTTCCTGTTTTAACATTTCGGACGCGTTGCGGGCGAAATGAATCAGTTTGTAGGGGCGGTAAAAAGAATTAGCCGGGACCAGATGAAAGAAAAGCCGGTCCGATCCGGCTCCGTTCAGTAAATTATGGCAGAAAACATGAACTTCATCACCCCGGTCAACCAAAACCCGGGCCAGATCAGCGGCGTAGTGCTCGACGCCGCCCTTGGCTTCGGAATAATTGTAGATAACAAAGGCTATTTTCACAGTATTGGCTACTGATCACTGATCACCGATCACTGATCACTTCCCTTTTTCCTGTTCCCATATTTTCGCGTATTTATTAAAGGTGTAAAAAGCCGAGTTGACCGCGATAATAAAACCGGGTAACCCGTCCAGGAATCCGGCCTTGAAAACATAAGTCTCGATGAATTTTACCGGCGCGCTGAAAATCAACTTCAGCAAGGAAAATTTCACGCCCCGCTCTATTAACGCCCCGGAAGACGCGTCGGAAAAACGGTCGATCGTCTTGAGCTGTTCGGATATATTCTTGTAAGTATAATGATCGATCTCACCGTCGATTTTTTTAGTTCGGCTTCCTTCTTCCTTCAAAAAAATCTTGTCGTGCGGATCGATCCCGTCCCAGGCCCCTTTACTTTTCCGGAATAACCTTAATTTATCATCGGGATACCAGCCGCCGTGTTTGATCCAACGTCCCAGGTAAAATGCCCGACGGGAAATATAAAATCCGTCATGATCTTTCCACGACTCTTTTTTCCACTCTTTTAAAATCGCCTCTTTCAACTCAGGCGAAACCCGTTCGTCCGAATCCAACGATAATACCCAGTCATGAGTCGCCTGACTCAAAGCGTAGTTCTTCTGTTTGACAAAACCCGGCCACTGATGCTGAATGACTTTGTCCGTATACTGCCGGCAGATCTCCGTTGTTCCGTCGGTGCTGAAAGAATCGATCACGACGATCTCATCAACCCATTTCAGGCTTTCCAAACAGGCCTTAATATTATCTTTTTCATTAAACGTAACGACGCAGGCCGAAATCGGTGGCTGGGGCATAATTATTTCCTTTTACAACATAACATTTAACACGAATCACCCGAATTAACTAATAAAATTTTCTCTCTTAAATATTCGCCCATTCGTGTTTAGTTTTTTAATAGTGACTGACCCACCAGAAAACAAATCAGTCCCTGTCATTTAAATCATGCGTGATACGGACCACCACAATTTATGTAACTTCAGGTTAAATTCACAGCGATTACTGATCACCCAACGCTTTTGCCGGGTAAATTCCTGATCCCGGAAATATTCCTTCAATAACCGGCACCGGTCAGAAATCCGGATCACCCCGCGGCCGATACCCCATTTTTCGATCGACCGGTACAGCCGGACCAGATTATTGACTTTTTGAGAAAACGACAGTTTCTCGAAAAATTTTGATCGATCCAGATCGATCGTGTAGGCCCGGACCTGATCGGCCTGTTTCCGGATAAGAATATTACGCAGTTGCATATCCTGGTGCCAGACTCCGGCCTGATGCAAGGATCGAACCGCTTCGGCCACCGCCTTGATTATTTTTTTCTTCTCCTCATGAAAACGACGCGGCTGATCAGTTAATTTTTTCAGCGACATGATCACCGCATAAAGATCGACCGTCTCCGGTATTTCCTTGAAAATTATATCGGCGCGCCAGAAAGGGCCCCACGCCCGGTGCAACCGTAGACTCAGGATCTCCGGCACCGGCGCCTGACGCTCTCGACCCGATTCGGTCACGCTTAATTCTTTTATCGGCCGGTTCACCCCCCAGAGCAGATCACCCAACAACCAGCGGTTGATCAAACCACCGCGGACGTAACGACGGACAATGATCCGGTCCACCCCGCCTTTATTAACATCCAGCACCCAATGTTTAGCTCTGCCCTGCACCGTCACTGGTGCCGGGGATCGACCCTGGCTAAACTGGCTACCGGACCGCGCTTTCAAGGACTCTAAATTATCCATTACCTCTTGAGCCACGGCCTGGTACGCTTTGTTTACCATCACCACCTTATTCTTATCCGCGGTGGTTACCAGGAAATTGGGGGGCACCAGTTTCAAATCCATAGCCCGTATTTATAGCATAAATTTCTTGACTGGTCAAAACGTTTTTCGTCTGCCGGCAACCTGAAATTTAAGGGAACTTGACCCTATCAAAAATTATGGTATAATGTAAATCAAACAAACACTATTATGAAATTCAATAAAATACTGATCGTCCGCCTAAGTGCCATCGGCGATGTCATCAATACGCTTCCGGCCTTACAGGTCTTAAGGACCAATTTCCCCAAGAGCTTTATCGCCTGGGTGGTCGAAGACCGGTCCCGGGATTTACTCATCGATCATCCTCAATTAGATAAAGTCTTTGTCTTTGAACGAAAAAAATGGCGACCTGGGATAAGATCGCTCAAATCCTGGCGCCGTTTTTCCCGGACCTTAAAAGAAGTCCGCTCTTTTGTCCGCCAGATCAAGAACGAAAAATTCGATCTGGCCCTGGATTTTCAGGGTAATTTTAAAAGCGGTTTGACCACCTATCTCAGCGGCGCCCGGGAGCGGGTCGGCTTTGACAAGCAGACTTCTAAAGAAGCCAACCATTTATTCCTGACCCAAAAAATAAAGTTACCAACCGAGCCCCTGAACCGGGTAGCCCGAAACCTCCACTTGCTGAAATCACTGGGCCTGAATACCAGAGAACATACACCCGTCGTCTTCCTGCCGGCGACCGGTCAGACGGCCATCAACGATTTTTTGAAGAACCAAAATTTAACGCGTAAAGAACTGATCGTTCTGCATCCCGGCACCAGCCGGTTCGGTCTTTACAAACGCTGGCCGGCCGCGTCTTATTCGAAGCTGGCTGATAAATTAAGCCGACTCAATAAAAAATACGCGATTATCATCGCCTGCGGTCCGGGCGAACGGGCCCTGGCCGATGAGATCTCCGCCCAAGCCACCCAACCCGGGATCGTCAGCTGTTCGCTCGATTCCCTATCCAAATTAGGCACCCTATTAAAAAAGGCCCGTCTTTTTATCGGTAGTGATTCGGCCCCGTTACACCTGGCCAGCGCCCTGAAAACACCGCTCATCGGGCTCTACGGCCCGAAGGACCCGAAGATCTACGGCCCCTACCGACACCCCCGCAGTCTGGTCCTGACCAAAGACCTGCCCTGTCAACCCTGCCGAAAACGGACCTGCCGCCAACCGGATTGCATGACCCTGATCACGACCGACGATGTTTTTCACGCGGCCCGGAAATTATTAAAGACCACTTAGCCCTATGAAAAAATATATTATTTTAATTTTTGTTCCGGTCTTTCTTCTGATGGGATCAATGGCGCCGGCCCGGGCCGTTGCCCAGAATTCTGAAAAGGAACTCCTGAACTGGCTGGCCCTGGCCCCGGTCGTTAACGAACGCATCGATTTAGCCGAATCATCCTTATTGATCTGCAAAAGCGTTTACCCGAAAATCGACGTGAAAAAATACGTCGCTGATATCGACCGGATGGCTGAAGAAATCAGAAAGGATCTGGGGAAACGATCCCAACCAGAGCAGATCATTTCGGCTATCAATAAATATCTTTATCAGAAAAAAGGCGCCCAGGTTTACCCCATCGAAATAAAAGACCGGATGGAAAAATTCATGCTGAACAAGGTCATGGATTCGATGAAAGGCAACTGTCTCGGTTTTTCCACCCTTTATTTTTCGCTGGCCGAACGATTGGACCTGCCCTTAAAAGCGGTCGTCATCCCCCATCACGTTTTTCTGCGGTACGATCAGGATGGAACCGACCGGAATATCGAAGCCACCGCCGGAGGGACCAGGTTATCACCGGATGATTACATTAAACGAACTAAAGAAATGATCGGTGATGAGATCCCGGAATACGCTTTTCCCGAAAAAGTTACTTTCCGGAAACTTTCGGAAAAACAGTTTCTGGCCCTGATCCTTTACAACCGCGGGGTATTTCAATTCAAACATGGTGAACCGAACGAAGCAATTGCTGATTTCACCCGCGCCGCCCGACTCGACCCGACCTACTCGGAAATCTACAAAAGCCGGAGCGGCTTGTATTTAAACCAGGTCTTATATAACAAAGCAACTCAAGACCTGGAAAAAGCCAACCGGTTGGAACCAAACTGCCCGCAAACCCTGCACAACCTCGGCCTGGCCTATTTCCATTTAGAGAAATTTGACGAGGCCTTGAAAGCCTCTCAGCAGACCATCAAACTCGCCCCGGACTACGCCGAGGCCTATTATAATTGCGGGGTGATCTATAGCCGGCAGAAAAATAATCGCCTGGCCCTGGAAAATCTGAATAAGGCCATTAACCTGAAACCGGAACACGGACCCAGTTATTTCGCCCGGGGCATGATTCATTTTAATCTCGAGGCCTTTGATCATGCCCGGGTCGATTTCAATAAAAGCATCGAAATGGGGATCAATCTGGTCGACGCCCATAACAACCGCGGGGTCATCTACACCAATGAAAAATTCTGGGAAGAAGCCGTCGATGACTTCAAAAAAGCGATCGAACTTGATAAAAAATTTGCCGACGCCCATAATAATCTGACTATTACTTATTATAAAATGCACCGTTACCTGGACGCCCTGCCTTACGCGAAAAAATACCTGCAGTTGATCCCGAAAAACCATCCGAAACGAAGTGAAGCGTCAAGATTATATCAGCAACTAAAGAGGTTAACTAAGTAATGAAAAAAGCTCTTGTCATTATCCCGGCCCGTTATGGCTCCCGACGTTTACCCGGCAAGGTCCTGCTCAAAAAAACCGGACAGTACCTGGTCCAGCACACTTACCGGCAAGCCCTGAAAGCCAAACGGGTCGACCGGGTCATTATCGCGACTGATAACCAGCGGGTCTATCAAGCCATCCAAAGTTTCGGCGGCAAAGTGATCATGACCTCGTCCAAACATCCTTCCGGCACGGACCGGGTAGCCGAAGTGGCCCGCTATCAAACCGGATACGATTTTATCATTAATGTCCAGGCCGACGAACCGGAAATCTCACCGGCGGCCATCGATCGGGTGGTCAACCTGCTCGCCCGGTCAAAAGCGGATATGGCTACCCTAGCCTGCCCTTTTACCAGTCGGCTCGAGTTCCGGGACCTGACCAAAGTCAAGGTCTGGGTCGGCCGGCAGGGATTTGCCCTGGACTTTTTCCGGTCCCCGCGGGTACGGTTCAAACACAAACGACCCCGGGTCCTGCGTCATATCGGCATCTACGGTTACCAAAAAAAAGCCCTGTTGAAGTTCGTTCAGCTCCGGCCCACCTCCAGGGAAAAATCGGAAAAACTCGAACAATTGCGGGCCATCGAAAACGGCTTCCTGATCAAAGTCGGGATCGTCCGCCAAGCCCCGGCCGGGATCGATACCCTGAAAGATTACCGGACTTTTGTCAGAAAAATCAAAAGAATTTAAATTTATAACTATGGACCCATGAAACAATTCGGCCGGCGTATAATATTTTTCCTCCTCACGCTTATTCTTTTCCTGGTCGCGCATCAATACACCAAATCACCCGGAGAACTCTTTTATTTACTTTTGTTTCCTTATGTCTGTTCGTTTATCCTTATTTTTAAACGAAAAATAATTAATCGGATTAAACTGCGCCAGGTAATAAGATTACTTATTCCTTTAATTATAATAATTATTTTTGCGATTTATTTCGCGTCTCTTCTGGGCGGCAAAATAGTTTTTCACGAATTCATTATTATCATACATTTCTTGTTATCTTTTGGGGTGATTTTAATCGCCAGCCATCTTTTAATCACTAAAGGTGTTTCGTGGATAACCACAAAAATATCGCCCCATATTTTCCGGTCAAACAAACCTCTTGAACTTATTTCTGAAAACTCCTTAAGGATATTATTAGTGATTTTTCTGATATTTCCATATATCTTATCGGTTCTTGAAATACACCGGATTAAAGTAACTGACAAAAAAAATCCATCAAGTCTGTACGGCTACCAATATGAAGATATTGAAGTGCTCACCCGCGACCAATTAAAAATTAAAGGTTGGTTCATTCCTGACAAAGCCAGTCGAAAAAGCGTGATTATTTGTCACGGATTGGGCGCGAATAAATCTAATTTCCTGCCCACTATCGACCTCTGGCGCAAACAAGGTTATAGTGTTGTTATCTTTGATTTCCGGGGACACGGCGCCAGTAATGGCCACACCACAACTTTTGGTCTAAAAGAAAAAGAAGATGTGCTCGCCGTATTTAATTATTTACAAACGAAATCTGAGTTGGATCAAGACCAAATCTACGGTTATGGCCTATCAATGGGCTCCGCTCCTCTAATTTATGCCGCGGCTGAAAACAATGGTTTTAAAATGCTGATCCTGGATAGTCCTTATGCGGATCTCACGACAATGAGTCGGGAAATTATGGCTAAATTTAAAATTATCCCTCGCCCCATATCAGAAGTTATGCGCAAAATAAGCTTGTGTTTTGTATCCCTGGATGTGGGCTTTAATATTATCAAAGTATCACCGAAAAACCAAATACCAAATATATTATCAACTCCCCTGTTGATCATTCACGGAAAAAACGACCGGATAATCCCTCATGAACAATCATTAATTCTATACGAAAATGCCCGGACCGATAAAGAATTATGGCTGGTTGATGACATGGATCACATGGAAGCTTTATTCGGCCACCCCTCGTATTCAGAAAAAATATTCGGCTTTATAAAAAAACATTCTTCCGGTGAAAATTAAAATTTTCCTTGCTTTTTTGGATTGGTTTAATATAATACCCCCTAATTATAAGATTGTAGCTGTGACCTTTATGGTCGCCTTTGAAAGTATAAGCGGGGACAAGCCCCGCCGCTACAGCTATGTAAAATGTAGATGACTAAGCATATCTTTATTACCGGTGGCGTCGTTTCTTCCTTAGGTAAGGGATTAACCTCGGCGGCGATCGGACTCCTGCTCGAACGCCGGGGACTCAAGATCACCCTCCAAAAATTAGATCCTTACATCAATGTCGATCCCGGCACCATGAGCCCCTTCCAACACGGCGAAGTTTACGTTACCGACGACGGGGCGGAAACCGACCTCGACATCGGCCATTACGAACGGTTCACCCAAACCCGCATCACCAAAGAATCCAATTACACGACCGGAAAAATATATAATTCCGTCATCGCCAAGGAAAGGCGCGGCAAGTATTTAGGCAAAACCGTTCAGGTCATCCCCCATATCACCAACGAGATCAAAGCGGCCGTAAAAAAACCGGCCAAACCCGGTGTCAACATAGCCATCTGCGAGATCGGCGGCACGGTCGGTGATATCGAAAGTCTTCCGTTCCTCGAAGCCATCAGACAATTACGGCACGAACTGGGCGAAGAGAACGTTCTCTTCATCCATCTCACCCTGATCCCTTATCTCCGGGCCAGTGGAGAACTGAAAACAAAACCCTCTCAACATAGTGTCGGGAAACTGAGGGAGATCGGTATCCAACCGGATATCCTTATCTGCCGGACAGAAAAATCATTGAACGAAGAGCTGAAAAACAAACTATCGCTTTTCTGCAACATACCGAAAAAATACGTGATCGAGGAAAAGGACGTTACTCATAGCATTTACGAACTGCCTCTGGTCCTGGTCGAACAGAAGCTGGATGAACTGATCCTGAAAAAACTCGGCCTGAAACGAAAAGGCCGAAAACTCAAAGACTGGCGCCGGATGGTTGAGATCGTCAAGCACCCTAAACACACGGTCGAGATCGCCGTCGTCGGAAAATATCTGGAACTGCAGGACGCTTATAAATCCATTTACGAAGCGCTCACCCATGGCGGCATCGCCAACAATTGCGCGGTCAAAATAAAAAGGATTAATTCCGAGGACATCGAAAAAACCAGCGCGGCAAAATACCTGAAAGATTTTGCCGGTTTGCTTGTTCCCGGCGGTTTCGGTCAACGGGGAATTCTCGGTAAGATCCAGGCCATCGAATACGCCCGAACTCACAAAATACCGTTCTTCGGGATCTGTTTAGGCATGCAATGCGCGGTCATCGAATTCGCCCGACACGTCTGTAAACTCAAAGGCGCCCACAGCACCGAGTTCAATCTGAATACGCCCCATCCGGTCATTGACCTCATGCTCAGCCAGCGCAAGATCAAGGACCTCGGCGGTACGATGCGGCTGGGCGCTTATAAATGTAAACTGAAAAAAGACTCTTTTGCTTACCAGGCCTACGGTCACGATGTCATCTTTGAACGGCACCGGCACCGTTTTGAATTTAACAACAAGTATCGGGACCAGTTTGTCAAAAAAGGATTACGACTTAGCGGTATCTGTCCCAAAAACGATCTGGTCGAGATCATCGAGATTGCCGACCATCCCTGGTTTGTCGGGGTCCAATTCCATCCCGAATTCAAATCCCAACCGATCAAGCCCCATCCCTTATTCCGGGACTTCATCAAAGCCGCGCTTGCCAATACTACCAAACCCGCCTCCGATGAGATACGTAGCCAAAAAAAATCTTGATTTTTTGGTTAATTGCAAGTAAAGTATAAACGATTTTCCTGAAGTCAGGCAATGGGCCCATAGTTAAAGCCCTCCGCTAACGCGGAGGACTCTGCTATGGCCAACAATCGGGCCCATAGCTCAGTCTGGTTAGAGCATCGGACTCATAATCCGCTGGTCGTAGGTTCAAATCCTACTGGGCCCAATTTTAACAACGGGATTAAACGGGATTTAGCGGAATAATTCTATCAGTTTAATCTGTTTCCGCCAGAGGCGGATCCGCCTTCGGCGGAAAATCTTTTATTCTTTCGGACTCTTCGAGTAAAAAAAATGAGCAATGATTTTAACTTCACCCCCACCGGGATCGGAAGTCTCCCCCACAAAGATCCACTCAAGGCCTGCGAGTTGATCCTGAAAAACCTGCCCCAAATCCCTTTCTGGCCCCAACTCCCCCAACGCGATTTTAATGAGGGGATGGCAACCCAGTTCGCCGAAGGGGTACCTGGTTTGCTTACCGATCGCGCGAACCAAAAAATATATTTCGATACGACTACGGATTTCCAGAAAGATCTGGAAAAGTTTTACGAGAATTATTTGAATAAAAACCTTGAGTATTTTGCTATCAGCAACGATCACGCCTCCGGATTACATGCTATGGTGCGGCTGTTGACTAAAAAACTGAATAACGGCACAACTAAACCACAGTTTATCAAAGGCCAGATCACCGGGCCGATCACCTGGGGAATATCGGTCACCGATGAGACGGAAAAAGCGATCATTCATAACGAGATTATGGCTGACGTGGTGATCAAAAACCTGGTCATGAAGGCCCTCTGGCAAATCAATCTTTTCAGGCAGGCCTTAAACCTGAGATCGATCATCTTTGTCGATGAGCCCTCGCTCATGGGTTACGGTTCGGCCTATTCGCCGATCAACCGGGAAATGGTCGAGAAATATCTGGGTGAGATCGTCGACTCTATTCATGAAGCTAAAGCTCTGACCGGTATTCATTGCTGTGGAAATACCGATTGGGGATTATTATTGAGTTTGCCTTTTGATATTATCAACTTCGATGCCTATGATTTTCTGGACAAATTCCTGCTGTATCAGAATGACCTGAAAAAATTCATCGATCGCGGCGGCGTGATTGCCTGGGGGATCGTGCCGGTGACTCTGGAAGACGACAAAGTCGCGGCGGCTTACAAACAGCCATCATTTCCTCAGGACCTGATCAAACGAATTAATACCGCCATTGACACATTGGTTAAAAAGGGATTTGATAAGAATAAGTTGTTTGGACAATCTCTCATCACCACGGCCTGCGGTATGGGGATGCGCCGCGAGGCCGAGGCCACGGCATTATTATCACTTCTGCAAACAACCGCCAGTGGAATGAAGAAAAACATTTAGTCGTCAACGCCTGCTCCGACGTATGTCGGGGTCCGCCAGCCAAAGCTAAGTGCCGAAGGAGGGATTCGCCGCCCACTCTTCGAGTGGGCGAGCCTCGCCCCGATATTCGCTGACGCGAACCTTCGGTTCATCGGGGCGGGAACCCTTCTTTAAAAAATCGAGATAACTTCCTTCTGCCCCCGCCGCTTTTCCAATATTTTTCTCTTTTTTTCGCCTCCGCTAAAGTCGAAACTTCTTCATGATAAATTAGCCAAAAAGGACATCGATGTTTTGTTACTTTTACTTGACCGCTATTGTGTTTATTTAATCGCGTTACTATATTTTTGCAAAACCCAGTGTATGTTTTTTTATCTTTTTCGCTTTGCAATATATATACGTAAAACATTACACTATAAGGGCGATCCACCCACACCCCCTTGCGGGGAGAGTATTTCAAGTTCTCAACGATTGTCTGTTAACCTGTAAAAAATAAGTGCCGAAGGAGGGATTCGAACCCACACCCCCTTGCGGGGAGAGGATTTTAAGTCCTCAGCGTCTGCCATTCCGCCACTTCGGCATATCACCCTCGTGTCTAATCTTGACTCCGTCAAGTGCCGCCATTCGGCATATCACCCTTGTGTCTAATCTTAACTTCGTCAGGCTTGCCCTGTACTAACGCTTGCCGTGAAGTCAACGTACTTCATGGTGGTACAGGAAGCCACCAACCACCCGGATAGAAATCTTTTATACTTTACTTGCAATCGCCAAAAAAATCAAGATTTTTTAACTCTGTCGATGTGACGAACATTCTCCTTCGTATTTAAACCCCGCCTTTTATAAAAAGAAAGATTCCGCAATACCTTGATTTCACATTTATTTAATATTACACTGGGATATTCGGAACAACCAGATTATGCTGAAAAAGTTAGCCGACAACCTATTAGACATATTTTATCCCCGCTTTTGTCTGCTCTGTCGGACGAATTTACAGGGAAGCAACGGGACTTATCTCTGTCCGGACTGCGCCGGTCAGATCGAACCGATCAAAGAAACGGACGTCTGTTTCAAATGCGGAGAATCATTAGGGCCGCACATCGGGACAAAGAAACGATGCCTGGGCTGTCAAACGCGGCCCTTAAAATTCACCCGAGCGATCGGTGCCGCCCGCTACAATGACGTACTCCGGTCATTGATCCATAAATATAAATACGGCGGCGAAAAATTTCTAGCCGATCTTTTAGCGGACTTGCTCAAGGCTAAATTGGAGACGGAAAAAGATTTATTGCGGGAAATCGACCTGCTCATGCCGGTCCCTCTCCACCCGAGCCGGTTTCGGGAACGGGGTTTCAATCAGGCGGAACTTCTGGCCCGGCGTCTGGGCCGGTCATTAGCCCGACCGTTGATAATCAATAATCTCTACCGGATAAAAAAATTATCCCCCCAGAGCACCTTGAGCCGGTCGGAACGGTTAAATAACCTGCGAAAGGCCTTCGCGGTCAAACATCCGCATCAGTTAAAAAACAAAACCGTGCTGTTGATCGATGATGTGATGACAACCGGAACGACGGCTTCGGAAATCGCCGGTGTCTTAAAAAAGGCCGGGGCAAAAAAAGTATATGTAG
>DAOWBV010000044.1 GCA_030633885.1 Planctomycetota bacterium | reverse complement strand
TGCAGGGAAGCGACGATCTTGACCATTTCAACTCCGAATGGTTCTTCGGCTTCGAACTCGAAATTCATTTTATCGTCCGGGATGGCGTAAGTCTTATCAGCTTCAATAAAGTTTTTCTGGCTGTACTTGTTGGGAAAGATCAGGTTGACATTGCCCGCCGCGTCCATATGATAGAGGTAAACGTAAGAATCCCGGTTGGGCCGAAAAAAGAATTTCACTTTGTCGCCTTTATGGTAAACCTCACCGGTTTTTTTATTTGTCCAGAGATCGATCTTGAATTTCTTCTCATCTGCTGACAGGGGCGCAAAAGCATCTAATCCCTGCTGGACGATCGAACTCGCCGTCGGCTGACTTGATGGCCTGAAAATAATCGGTGAAGTTGTGTCGGGAACCATGTTTGTTATCGAATCAGTTCCTTGATTGTTTGCGTTAACCGGCGGGGTCGGGTTGGTTTTGAGTTTTCCGGTCAGCACCGCCCAACCGGCCGCGGTAATAAAAGCCAGTAAAATAACGGCCGTGATGAGGCTTTTCCTGGTGGACGGTTTTTTCGTGCCGGAGATCATGGTGGCCTCAAAGCTGGATGTTGACTGGTCAGGGCTGGCATGGATCAGTTTATTATTTTGTTTAACGGCGTCCAGGTCTTCCAACAGTTCCGCCGGGCCGTGATAGCGTTGAGCCGGTTCTTTTTGCAGGCATTTCATGATAACGGTTTCCAGACCCACGGAAATCTGATTATTGACCCGGCTCGGGGCGGTCGGGGTGTCATAAATATGATGGCGGACCATGCTTTCCACCGTATCACTTTTAAAAGGTATTTTTCCGGTGATCATTTCGTAGAGGACAATGCCGAGGGAATAGATATCCGAACGGATATCAGCCGGTTGGCCCATGCCCTGTTCCGGGGAGATGTATTTGGGAGTGCCGATGACGGTGCCGACGACCGTGGCGTCATCTTCAGATTTAGTTCGTTTAGCCAACCCGAAATCCATGACTTTAATAGTGGCTTTCTGCAGGTTGGAATCTAAAAGAGCCTGATTGCCTTTCTGGTCCTCACTTGGGAAAGAGATCATGATATTGGAAGGTTTGATATCGCGGTGGATTATTTTTTCCGGTGATTCCCAGGCGCTTTTCAGGGCCCGGGCGACGGACATAGCGACGTGAATGATCTCGTCGGTCGAAAACTTTTTCCGGTGGGAAATGAATTTCTGCAGGGGCAGGCCCTGGACGTACTCCATGGCAAAATAGTGCGAGCCCCGATATTTTCCCGCGCCGTAGACCTGGATGATGTGTTCATTGGTCAGTTTGGCCAGGCAGTTGGCTTCCCGCAGGAATCGGCTGACAAAAGACTGGTCTTCAGTCAGTTCCTTTTTCAGGATCTTGATGGCCACCGGCCGGTCGAGCGATATTTGCCGTCCCTGATAGACTTCGCCCCAGGCGCCTTTCCCGATCAGTTTATCAGCATCTAATTTAAAATCACCAATGGTTTCAGTCGGCATTTTTTTTACTCGATGGCTGTGATGACGCACATACCTTCGGTATAACCTTCCTGTGGAACGGCTTCGATCCCGCGGGTGATCACCCGCTCGAAATTACCGTCGGTTATCCGGCCGATGTCTTTAAACGCGGCCCGGGTGGTGACATCAATATTTTTTAACGGTTGTAATGAGGCCAGGGCCTTGAGCATCTCCGCGCCGAAAGGCGGGGTGATCTTGAGGTCAAAGTTCATGGTCTCGTCCGGGATGGTGTAGACCCGGTTGGCCTTGATCCGGTTATCCTGGTTGAACCGGTTGGGAAAAAGCATCTTGACCTGGCCCGCCGCGTCCATATGATAAAGATAGATATAAGCGTCTTTGTCGGCCCGAAAATGAAATTTAATGATTTCGTCTTTTTGATATACCGCGCTTTCGCCTTTATCCGCCCAGACCTCGATCTTGAAATCTTTATTTTGGCCTGATTGCCGGGCGAAAGCTTTTAAACCCTGTTGGGCAATTTTACTGTTGGCCGGAAAAAAGGCCACGTTTTCCGGGATGATCGATTTGGCTAACCGGGTGGTCGTTGTACCCAGGAGAGTGCCCTGGCCGACTTTGATCAGCTCTATTTTTATTTCAATATCAGAACCTTTATCCCAGTAGTGGACGAAGATCAGGCCGTCGAGATTGCGTAACGGGTTGTTTGGTTGGTTTTCGCCGAAGTTGCCGGTCAGGCAATCATCGATCGAGATCTTGTTTTTTTTGAGGGCGTTCTGGAAAATACGCTGGGACATGACGCCGACCAATTTCGGGTTCTGACCGAAAACATTCTCCAGCTTCTGCACCAGATAATTACCGAATTCACTGCTTAGTTCCGTGTCCTGAAAAGATACCTTGGCCACGGCGGTGATGAGCGGTTTTTCGGACGTGTCCATCAGACTCAGCACCCCGGTGCTGAAAACCGTTTCCGGATTCTGTTTCAACCGGCCGATCTTACTCTGGGCCAGGTTGACCGATCTGGTCAGCTTCGGGATCAGTGGTTCCAGTTCCGAATGGGGCAGGGCCAGGCTTTTTGCTTCCTCCACGGCTTTGATCGCCGCCTGATATTTTTTCAGGGCCTGCAGTGATTTACTGGTTTTTAAGTTGTCACCTTCCCTCATTAACTTAGCAGCCACGGTAATGCTTTTCGTCGCTTTTTTACTGGCGTTGATGACCGCCTGCTGACGGTCTAATTGTTCTTTGATCACGCGGTTCACGTCCTGTTGCGGGACGGTCACCAGGACATAAGCCATCCAGTAGTTTTGCATCTGGCCGTCTTTTTTCCGGAGCCATTTCTGTAAATACCATTCCTGCGCTTTGACCCGGCGGGCGACGGCCGAAGAGAACTGTTTTTCGAAATCGCGGACCGCTACGGTCGGGTCGATGATATCAGTGCTCAGTCCGGACGAGGTCAGGATCCGCTGGAAATTATTGGTCACTTGAGTGGAAGTGTAGCGGACAACGTTGCTGGTGGCCGCTCGTTGGGCGTTGTCCCGGGCCTCTTTTTCCGTAGCAAATTTTTCTGACAGTCCGACGAACAGGAACCGGTCACCTTTGGCTTCCGGTTCAAGGTGTAACCAGTCCGGACGTTCCTTTTCGGAGGCCCAGATCAGTTTACCGTCCGTGGATGCTAAACGGCTGCTGCCGCAACCGATCGTGGTCGCCAGACAGCAGCCGATTAAAATAAGCAGTCTTAACTTTTGATTCATATTACTTGGTTTTATGGGATTCCTGTAAGAAAAGTTCCCCTCCCTTGAGGGGAGGGGTTAGGGGAGGGTGGCACAACTTTCACCCCCACCTATCCTCCCCCATCGAGGGGGAGGAATTCAACGAAGTCATGATAACCTGAAGGTTCAGATTATTCGGTCGAGCTGAACCCCTGTTTTTTCGCTTCTTCAAAGGCCTTCATGGCGTCAGTAAACTGTTTCCTGGCTTTGGCGTTGTTGGCCGCGTTCCGTTTTTTCTTGAGCTGGGCGATCTCGCCATCGATCGTGGCTTCATAGACCTGATCGATAGATTTTTGCGGAACCGTGGATAAAGCGAAAGCGACAAAATAACGTTCCTTAAGTTTGTTTTCCCATTGTTCGATATAATATTCTTTGACCTTAACGCGTCGGGCCATGGCGTTGTTCAATTGCTGTTCGAACCGGCGGGTAGCCACCGTCGGATCGACGATATCGGAAGATAAACCGTGAGCCGTGGTTAATCTCTGGAAATTATCTTTAACGGTCGTGCCCATGAAACGGACGACATTAGTGATCGAGGACCGTTGAGCGTCTTCGCGTCCCAGTTTTTCCGTGGCGTATTTACCGGAAAGCCCGACAAAAAAGAAAGTCCCCTTTTCATTTCCCGGTTCCCGATAGGTCCAGGCGGGCCGTTTGTCGTGAGAGGTGGCGACTAATTTTTCGCCGGCGCTGGCGGCCATTGGTGTCGTGTTAAGGCCTGATCCGCCGCAACTGGCCAACACAAAGATCACCAACAAACATAACAATCCATATCTGCTTCTCATCATACCTGCTCCTTTCTTAAGCACGTCTGATCCGCGCTTGTTTTAGTTATAATGTGTAATCTTTAATTGTAATAAAATTACAGAGAGAGTCAATGATTTTTTATTCGTTGACCTCCTTAATATTTTATATTATATTACTATTTATGACAGGATTACTTTTTGGCACGGCCGGGATCCCGCGCAGCGCGAAAAAAGATGGGGTTTTAGGCGGATTGGCCCGGATCAAAGAACTCGGCTTGGACGCGATGGAATTGGAATTCGTCCGGGGGGTGAACATGGGTCCGGACCAGGCCCGGTTGGTTAATATCGCCCGGAAAGAATTGGGCGTTCGCTTAAGCGTCCACGCTCCTTACTTTATTAACTTCAATGCCCGGGAAAAGTATAAACGGACGGCCAGTGTCAATCGGATCATGGATTCGGCCCGCATCGGCGCCCTGGCCGGGGCGACCGGGGTGGTCTTTCACGCCGGTTTTTATCTGGGTGATCCGGCGAAAAAGGTTTATCAGGTCATCAAAAAAGAGATCCGGCCGATCATCCAGCAACTGAAACGAAAAAAAATTAATATTACTCTCAGGCCGGAATTGACCGGTAAAGCCAGTCAGTTCGGGTCGCTGGATGAGGTGCTTCGTCTGGCTAAAGAGCTAAAGGATATTTCTTTTTGCTTTGATGTTTCCCATCTGCACGCCCGTCATGCCGGGAAATATAACACGGCGGTAGAATATGAGCGGGTGATAAAGAAGATTCGGCGGTCTTTGGGTGTTCGGGCTTTAAGTCAGATGCATTTTCATCTTTCCGGTATCCACTATACCGCGAAGGGCGAGCGGAACCATCTGAACCTGAAAGATTCTGATTTCAATTATCGCGATTGGCTCAAGGTTCTGAAAAGGAATCAGGTCAGCGGGGTGGTTATCTGCGAAAGCCCGAACCTGGAAGATGATGCGTTGTTGTTGAAAAAGACTTATATGTCTTTAAAATAATTATTAGACAGGATTAACCGGATCAAACCGGATTGAATTTTTGGGTTGGAAAAACAAAGAGTATTTGGGAATTAGAGATCTTGTTAATCCAGTAGATCCTGTCAAAAAAATCATTATGCCAAATTATGAACTGATCGCTCACACGGCCGATATCGGTATCCGGGTCAAAGGATCGGACCTGAAAGAAATTTTTATCAATGCCGGGTCGGCCTTGTTTGATATCCTGACCGATCCGGAAAAAGTTGCCCGATCGGAAACAATGGAAATAATCGTTACCGCGGACCGGGTGGATGATCTGATGAATTTCTGGTTGAGTGAACTGTTACAGCAGTTCACCGTGCACCAGAAATTGATGGCCGGGCTTGAGGTGATCGCGGTTTCAGAAAATAAGATCACGGCTCGTTTGAGCGGTGAACCGTACGACCCGAAAAAGCATTCGATCAAAACTGAGATCAAGGCCGTGACCTTTCATGGCCTATTCGTGGAAAAGAAAAATGATACCTGGCAAGCGCAGATTATTTTTGATGTATAATATTATTTTGTAGGCACGGTTTCTAACCGTGCTTGATATATTGGCTCGATAAGTCGGAGCACGAATAAAATTCGTGCCTACAATAGAGGTGAAGAAATCATGAGCGAAACACAATTCAAAAAAATAGCCGATTACCTCTGGGAAATGGATCCGGTCGGTGGTATGTCCGTCCCGGGCCGGATCTACGCCAGCGATAAGTTAATGGAACTGGTCCGGTCCGAAAAAAGCCCGGACCAGGTCGCCAACGTCGCCTGTTTACCCGGTATCGTTGACTATTCGCTCGCCATGCCGGATATTCATTGGGGGTACGGGTTCCCCATCGGCGGGGTAGCTGCTTTTGATGTCGAGACCGGGGTGATCTCGCCGGGCGGGGTGGGTTATGATATTAACTGCGGGGTCCGTTTGATGCGGACCGATCTTTTCGTCCGTGATGTCGAACTGAAAATAAAAGATATTATCCGCCAACTGGCTCGCGATGTGCCGACCGGGGTCGGTTCTTCCGGGGCGATCCCGAAACTTTCGCGCGGCGAAGAAAAACAATTACTGATCAAAGGCGCCGCCTGGGCCGTCGAACGCGGTTACGGAAAAAAAGAAGACCTGGATTACATTGAAGACAACGGCCGGATGAAGTTGGCTGATCCGTCTTTTGTCAGCGAACTGGCGTTGAAGCGCGGTCTGGCTCAGGTAGGGACCCTCGGTTCCGGTAACCATTTTATAGAGATCGGGCAGGTGGTCGAGATCTACCGGCCGGAGATGGCCCGGGTGTTTGACTTGCAAGTCGATCAGATCGTGGTGATGATCCATACCGGCTCGCGCGGATTCGGTTATCAGATCTGTGATGATTACGTTAAGCGGTTACTCAAAGCGGCCAATAAGTATGGAATAAATTTACCTGACCGTCAACTCGCCTGCGCGCCGGTGAAATCGTCCGAAGGACAGGAATATCTGGCGAGCATGGCCTGCGCGGCCAACTATGCCTGGGTCAATCGGCAGGTGATCATGGCCCTGGTGGAAAAGGCCCTGGCCCGGTCTCTGAAAATGGCCGAGCCGCAACTTGGATTAAAACTTATTTATGATGTCTGCCATAATATCGCTAAAATAGAGGACCACGAGATAAATGGCCGGAAAATAAAAGTTTGTGTGCACCGGAAAGGAGCGACCCGGGCCTTTCCGCCGCGTCACCCGCTGGTGCCGGCTGATTATCAAGAGGTCGGGCAACCCGTGCTGGTGCCCGGCGATATGGGCCGCAGTTCGTTTTTGTGCGTCGGGACCGACGAAGCCATGAAACATACTTTCGGCAGTACCTGCCACGGCGCCGGCCGGGTGGCCAGCCGTTCCCAGATGATCAAGCGATTAAAAGGGCAGGACCTTTTCAAGCAGATGGCTGATCGCGGTGTTTTTGTTATGGCTAAAAGTAATCGTTCGCTCGCCGAAGAAATGCCCCAGGCCTATAAAGATGTTACTGACGTGGTCAATGTTATGGAGCTGGCCGGGATCAGCAAAAAAGTCGCCAAGTTTAAACCGCTGGGGGTAATAAAAGGTTAATATATAAATCATAGCTGTAGCTGCAGGGCTTGTCCCTGCTGGGAAGCGACCATTCCGCCAAAGGATGGATCCGCCTCAGGCGGAAAAGGTCGCAGCTACAACTTTCTTTTATTACCCAATTAAATATTGAAAACTCATCAGGTTTCCGTTATGATTAGGTTATTCAGCCTGAATATAAAAAAATAATTTGCAGGAGAGAATTTGAAAATGACTGAAGAAACTACCAATCCATCCGCCAACCCCGGTAATCCCGAGGGCAAGAAAAAAGGATTCAGGAATCCGTTTATCACCGGCTTGATCGCTTTATTGCCGACGCTGATCACTATTTTCGTTCTCGTGATCGCCTTACGGTTTTTCATTAATAATTTCGGCCGGCCGATCGGGCAGGGTATTCTTTACGTCCTGAAATGGATTGGTTGGATCAACAAAGGTCAGTTAACCGATCTTTCCGGTGACGTCTGGGTCACTTCTATTTTAGGTTTTCCCTTGATGATCCTGGTCGTTTTCCTGGTCGGTTATTTCATGACCAGTGTGGTCGGTCGCAAGGTCTTCCGGTTATTGGAACAATGGTTGCTCAATAAGTTCCCGGTCGTCAAGAATGTTTACCCGCACGCCAAGCAGTTTACCCAGGTGTTTCTGGCGGACAGCAACCAGAAAAAATTCAAGCGGGTGGTCGCGTTGGAATATCCGCGCTTGGGCCTTTATTCGCTGGGGTTTGTCACTTCTGACGGAATGAAAGACATTAACGCGGCGGCCAAGAAAAACTGTATTTCCGTTTTTGTGCCCAGTTCACCGGCCCCGGTCACCGGTTATACTATTTTTCTGTCGCCCGAAGACACTATTCCCTTAAATGTCAGTGTCGATGAAGCATTCCGGGTATTGATCTCCGGTGGGGTCCTGATCCCGCCTCATCAGTTAACCAGCTGGCGAACCGCCGATATATCGGGGCGGGGCGACGATGCTGAAGTCCTGACTTGATCCAGGGTTTTTCGGCGAACTTTATAAAAATTTTAAGTATTGACAAACTTTATAAAGTTTGATATAATTCCGCTATGATGACGATCAGGCAAAAACTACAATTGATCCAAAAGATCTCCGGGTTGACCCAGGAAAAACTGGCCGGGCAAATGGGGGTTTCCTTCCCGACTTTTAATAGCTGGATCAATGGTCGTTCGCTTCCCCGCCGGAATGCCCGGGAACGGATCGATGCTTTGTATCGGGAATATACCGGTCAGAAGGTTGTCCCGGACAATGTGTTGCGGGCGAAAAAACAGATCATTGCCCGGAAGAGCCGCCAGTCTAAAAATATTCTGCGCCAGATCCTGAAACAACCTGATCTGGCCGACCAATTTGTCCTTTCTTTGACCTACCATACCAACCGGATCGAGGGCAGTACGCTGACGGAACCGGAAACATCCGCGATCATGTTCAAGAACATCGCTTTGCCAAACAAGGATATGATTGAACAGTTGGAAGTCAAAAATCACCAGACTGCCTGGCAGTATTTATTAAAGTATTTAACTGATGGCGCCACAAAAATCAATGAAGGTTTGATCCTGAAATTACATGGTATTTTGCTGAACAGTATTCAATTGGAGGCAGGTGCTTATCGGCAGCAACGGGTCCGCATTGCCGGGGCGAATGTGCCGACGGCGAATTATTTGAAAGTTCCGGCGTTAATGGTCACGTTGGTTCGGGATATTAACCGGTCGACAAAGGACCCGGTCAGCCAATTGGCCATCACGCACAGCCGCTTTGAAAAAATCCATCCTTTTTCTGACGGAAACGGCCGAATCGGGCGGTTATTGATGCAGGCGATGGCGCTCCGGAAGAATTTACCGCCGGTGGTTATCCGGCAGGAGAAAAAGAGGTTTTATTACGCCTATTTAAATAAAGCCCAGGTGAAGAATGATTCGAGCTTGTTGGAAGATTTTATTTGCGACGTAATCCTGGAGGGGTTTGAATTGATTGCTGAGTAAAAATCAGGGGGCCTCAAAAGCTAAAACCGAAAAGTTCCTGTTTGAGACAGGCAAATACGATAATGATTCCGCCTCATCAGTTAACTAGCTGGCGAACCACCGATATATCGGGGCGGGGCGACGGCGCTGAAGTTCTGACTTGATCGTGAAACAACTGGGTCCCTGGTTGGACGAGTTTCGGTCAGATAAGAGGTTTTTTTCTTAAATTTTTTGCGTCCAGCTTATCTTTGTCCCGACCGGTCGACTCTTTATTTTTGATAAGATCTTCTTTGGATAGGAAAGGAATTTCGATACCTTCAATTTCTATGTTTTGCCGCGCCTGATAAGCCTGCTTGAAATCAACCCCGTCAATTCCAGTGATAATATCGATCCTTCTCGGCGGGACGCCGATCTGAAAAATAATACCTTTTTCGCAAAAAGTTTTTATTGTGGCCTCTGAAAGAGGAGCGTTAAATTCCGAAAGAGATCGATAGATCTTCTCGGAATTTTCAGGTGAAGTTTCAACCCAGACATCGATATCGCCGGTGGCGCGGGGATATCCATAAGCACCCATGGCGTAAGCGCCGACAACAAGGAACTTAACCTTGTTGTTTAATAAGCGTTGTAACATTTCTTTGTAGTCTTCGTTCAACACTTTGGGGATCCTTTAAAGACCATAGTTCAGCCGTCAGCTCCCAGATGAAGGAAATCCGTTCCCGGGGCGAAGCCTTGACATAACAATCTTCTTCTTCAGTGATTTTTTTGATGGTGGTATGGTTCCTGTCCATTTTCATGATAATATTATACCACAAAAAATGATTTTTGCAACTTATTCAGGGGTCCCTGGTTGGACGTCGCCCTTCGGGACGAGCCTCGCCTTACCACTCAAGAGTGGTGAGGCGGGAGTTTTCCGCCAGCCGCCCAACTTTGTTGGTCGAGCCTCGCCCCAAAGGGGCGGGAGGCGGATCCCGATGGATATCGGGGCGCAAGCCGCACTTTTCAAAAGATCAATTCGTTTGTAGCTTAAATTATATTTTCTGTTTTCAAGGTTTGATGTTATGTTAGGTGACCCTATTTGTTGTTCTCTGACTTGATCAAAAAGCAGTTAATTCTGTATTTTACGACCTGACCTCATTGGACCTCTTTTTCATCTTACGCAGAGTGAAGAGGTATAGATTTTCGACTTTCTTTCTTGCCCAGGGAGTCTTTCTTAGAAACTTCAGGCTGGATTTCACTGAAGGGTCACTATTGAAGCACCGGATAGTGATTCGTTTGCCCAGTTCCGTCCATCCATAATGATCGAAAAGTCTTTTTACCATCACTTCCAGTGTAATGCCATGGAGGGGGTCATTCGATTGTTGAGCACTCATCATTGATGTTCTTCTTTAGTATCCGTCATTCTGCCGAAGGCCCTAACCTTTTCAGTCGAAGAACTGATCCTCGCTTGAGAGGATAGGATACGAACTTCGTGTTATATTGTAATAGTTAGAATAATCGTTGTCAAGTGATGAGTGGAAAACAAAGGGAAACTGCGTCCCTGACGGGACTCGCTTCCGCAGGGCCACGTTAGTGAACCCGACAGGCAGGGATAATGGGACTGGATTCCGCATCAAGTGCGGAATGACAGTCAGGTGAGAGTTATAAGTCAAACTCAAACAGGTTGGCGAATTCTTCACGCAGGGTGATCAGCTCTTCTTCCTCGATCTTCAAATCAGCTATCTCGTATTTCTTTTGACTGCCGACTTTTTCCATTAACAGGAAATCCTGACCGTCTTTTGTTTTCTGGCCCGTTAACTTCAGGATCTTTTTCCGGAGCAGGATCAGGGAAAACAAATAAATAACCTTGGGTCGTAACTTGGCTGTAATCGAGGCCTTATTCTTTTCCTCATCGGATGGGCTGGTCTCTTCTGTTTGTTGAACAGGCGGATCAGTTTCCTCCTTCGCTAAAGCTTCGGCGGACAAGTCGGCTGCGGCCGGTTGGGCTTCCGTTGTTTCCGGTCCCGGGGCTGAATTGATCAGGTTATCAAAAAAACTGATCAATACTTCCCGGGGTGTTTTCGGTTTATTTTTCACGGCCATCTGGGTCTGCCAGAACGAAAAATGTTGTTCCGGCTGTTTGGCTGGTTCCGTGGCCTGGTCCGTAACCGGTTCCGGCGCCGCTTGGTTTTGCTCGGCGGGCGGTGCGGTTTCCTCGACCGCCTGACTTGAGCTGGCTTCGGTTGGTTGCGCCGGGGCCGGTGGTTCCGTCTGCGTGGCCGTGTCTGACTGGATATCAGGTTGAGTTGTTTCGGTCGATACCGGTTGACTTACGGGAACAGGTGTTTCTACCGGAGCAATCTTTCGTTCCCAGCAGGGTGGGCAATAGTCATGACGGACGAAATTTTCGGTGTCTTTTTTCTTATCGACCAGAACAAAAAGGGCAGAGAAGTAAATCTCTTCCGATTCGAAATTCTTCTGGCAGTCCTGACACTTCTTAGAACTTTTCGCGAATTCCCAGGCCATATACAACTCCATATTTTTAACAAAAGATCTAACAGGGATTAAAGAGATTAATAATCTTTGGTCCGGACCCGGAACATAATTTATCTGGAGTCTCTTACCAGTCTCGTTTCAGTCCCTGTTGAACAATCTGTTAAATTTGTTATTAAGGTCACTGTTTTTTCGGTGATTGGTTTATCGAGTCTTGCCACCAATCCAGATATTCCTGTCGGGTCTTGAGTTTCTGCAAGGTGAGCTGGTTCAAGGACCAGATAATATTTTTAGTTAGTTCCGGATGCTTTTTGGTTTTCAGTTCCCGGATCAGGAACGGGATCGCGTTCGGGTCCTGTAACCGGCCCAGGGCCTGGACCGCGCAATCGCGGACAAAGAGGTTGGGGTCGGCGACCGCATTGATCAGCACCGGACGGCTCTGTTCATTTTGCAGGGTGCCTAAGGTCAGGGCCGCCTGGCCCCGGACCTGCCAGTTTTTATTATTGGATAACAATTTTTCGACCGGTTCGCGCCAGGTCTGGACCTTTTCATTTTCGAATATTTTGAGGAAGAGGACCGGCAGGGTAGGATTTTGCGCCTGGAGTAAGGTTTGGATATCGGCTCGGGCGACTTCATTCATTTCGACCATGGTTAAAGCCAGTTGTTTTTTGATCGGGGCGTTGACTTTATCATGGGTCAGAATGGATTTGATGGTCGGCAGGGTAGGCGCGCCGGCGGCCCGTAATTCCCTTCTCGCCCACGGCCGTTGCCGGTTGGGGGAACTGAACTTGGCGGACAGAGTAAGGACCATACTCTCGATCGCTTCATCGCCTAACCGGACAAGATTTTTCCGCGCCTGCGCCCATTCCAGCTGGTCCGGGACGTCAAAACGCGTCAGATAAAACATGATCTTTCCCTG
>DAOWBV010000188.1 GCA_030633885.1 Planctomycetota bacterium | reverse complement strand
GCCGCTTTGGTGGCGTAGGGATTGGTCCCGGACCCGAAGATCACGGCGCCGATCTGCTCACGTTTCAAACCGGAACGCTCCAGCGCCTGTTTGGCCGCGGCCACCGCCAAGCTGAGACTATCTTCGTCAGGCAACAAAACAGCCCGTTCCTTGAGACTCATCTTATCAAATATTTCCGGAGTAACGTTTCGCCAAACTTTAAATATATCCTGAACATCGATCCGATGCCTGGGGATATAGGTTCCGTAGCTAACAATGCCTGTCTTCATAAAACTTTCCTTTAAAAATGTTAATCAATGATAAAATTTTCTGACACCGGTAAAAATAACACCCATTTTATATTCATTAGCCGCCTTGATCACTTCACCATCCCGAATGGAACCGCCCGGTTCAATCACGTATTTCACACCAGTCTTGGCCACGTTATCAATCCCATCCCGAAACGGAAAAAAAGCATCCGAAACCAGAACTACGTGTTCACCTTTTAATTCTTTATGCACATAATTCTTGGCACTTTTGACTTTTAATTTTTTACTTTTAACTTTGTACTCGCGTTTAAGATTATCAACCGCCCGCTGACCGGCCAAAGAGACCGAATCCTTCCGATTCGGCTGACCACACCCCATGCCCAGGACCTGGTAATAACCCTGGCGATATTCCCGGGCAATGGAAATAGCGTTTGACTTAACGTGCTTAATATGCCGCAAGGCAAATTCGTAAAGTCCGGCCCGGGCAATATTAGGTTTTACTTTGGTCGCGATTCCAACCGGACGCTCCTGCCCGCTGTTTGAACATTTTACTTTATGCGTGTTCTTAAATAGATCGTTGATCGAATCCGGCAGATAAAATTTATTATCCAGCTCCTGTTCCAAAAGCCCACCGGCGATAAAACGAAGATATGTTTTTTCCCTCTGATCTGACCCGATGGCCCGACAGGTTAATAATCGCAAACCGACTTTTTTCTTACCCAGCCCCTGGATATATTTTAAAGCAGCCGGATCGATCGACGGAGCGATCACTACTTCAACAAATCGTTCACCCAGAAGTTTGGCCACGGCCAGATCAAGCGGCCGGGTCAGAGCGATAACACTGCCAAAAGCACTGACCGGATCGCCCTGCCAGGCCCGTTCAAAGGCCTCGGCCAACGTTTCACCGGTAGCATAACCGCAGGGATTAGCGTGCTTGATAACGGAAACAGCTACTGATTCTTGTATTTCCAGCGCTGATTGTAAAGCCGCTTCCGCATCAAGATAATTATTATAACCTAACGGTCCGCCATGCACCTGCTGGACCCGGGGCACATTGGGAATTTCTGATTTCCCGCCCCAGAGGGGCGAGGCTCGCCCAACTTCGTTGGGCGGCGCATTTCGGATTTCGGATTTGTACAACCATCCTTGTTGATGCCAGTTCTCAGCGTAGCGTCCGAGCTGGACGCCCTGCCCATATTTCAATCGCTTGACTTTTTCTCCGGCCAGTTTTTCAGCAAAAAAAGTATTGATGGCCGAATCGTAATCAGCGGTCTCTTCAAAAGCCCGAACCATCAATTTTTCTCTCAGTTCACGACTGACAGACCCCTTATTTTCTTCCATTTCTTTTTGGATCATCGAATATTGGTCCGGCTCAACCACGATGGCCACGCCTTGGTAATTTTTGGCCGCCGCCCGGACCATACAGGGGCCGCCAATATCAATATTCTCGATCCCGTCTTCGACGCTCACTCCGGCCGACGCGGTCACTTTTTCAAAAGGGTAAAGATTGCAAACAACCAGATCAATAGTGGGAATACCCAATTCCTGCGCTTGCTGGACGTGTTCCGGCTTGTCGCGTTTATAAAGCAACGAGCTTTCGTAGTTAAAGCTGATGGTTTTCATCCGGCCATCAAAATAGTCCTCTTTGGTGTTACCGGTGATCCGGGAAATAGGCGTAATCTCGATCCCGTTGTCCTTAAGTAATTTCGCGGTCCCGCCGGTAGAAATGATCTCAACGCCAGCTTGTTTTAAGAAGCGAGCGAAATCGACAATACCAACCTTGTCGCTGACGCTTAAAACAGCGGTTTTGATTTTGAGCATGGACATGTTCCTTTGTCATTGCGAGTCCCGATGAATATCGGGATCTGGCAATCTCATTAAAAGTCTCGAGAAAACGAGATGGTTTCGTCCAGCCTTCGCAGCCGAAACTGCTTCGGCGGAGTAGGCTCGCGACACCTGCCTACCGGCAGACCAGATACTTGCAATGACACTTATGTGTATTGTGCTTATCCCTGAGGAGCAACCGGGATATTCCAGATAGCGTTAAAAGCGATCCCTTCGGTCATCGGGCCGGTAAACTTCATCTTTTTGGAACGAACCAGTTCCATGGGATGAACCTTACCCGTAAAGTAAGCGATAAAATCACTGTCGGCCATCTCAAGAATCAACCGGGGATTTTCCAACAAACCATCTTTCACCGTGCATTTTTGGTCTTTAATATCCAGCCACCATTCGCCTCCGCCGTCGCCGCTGATCTTCAGCTGGATCTGCCGATTATAACCTTTCGCCCGGGCCGAATTAAACAAACCCGGTAACCCATCAACCATTTCTTTCACCGTTGCCATAAACAAACCTCCTTTAATGAGCAGATTCTTTACGGCGTCCCAGCGCCGTAAAAAATAGGCCATAGGCCGTCTGCGAATTGAATCCCGACGTATGTCGGGATAAATATTCCAATTTTCCAACGAATCGAACCTCGCCCTTTTTGAAAAAGGGCGGGCGAACTTATTTATAAATTTCTTATCGCGTGGCCAGCATACCGCCGTCCACAAAAATAGTTTCACCGGTAATATAACTTGATTCACCAGACGCCAGGAAAAGGATTGCCGGGGCCATATCTTCCGGCACACCCAGCCGGCCGAGCGGGATCTTGGCCTCAAACCATTTCACCCGGTCTTCGTTAGCAAAAAGGTTTTTCGTTAAGCCCGTGCGGGTCATGCCCGGTCCGACGGCATTTACATTTATATTATAGCTGGCCAGATCAACGGCCATTCCTTGCGTCAGCATTTTCAAGGCGCCTTTGGAGGCATTATAAGCTGACTGTCCTTTACCGCCAATCATGGACATAATGGAAGTGACATTAATAATCTTACCTGACATCTTTTCGGTCATGATCGGCAAGACACCCTTGACGCACAAGAACGCGCCCATAAAATTCACGTTCATGACCTTTTTCACGTCTTCCACCTGCAGAACAGGAAAAGGCACGAATTCATTAATCCCGGCATTATTAACCAGAATATCAATCGTACCGAATTCTTTAACGGTATCCGCGACCATTTTATCTACTTGATCTTCTTTAGAAACATCAACTTTAAAAGCCAGGGCCTGTCCACCGGATTTTTTGATCTGATTGACGACCTCTTCAGCGCCCTTTAAATTAATATCAAGAACACTGACTTTCGCGCCCTCTTTGGCAAAAAGGACCGCCGCGGCGGCGCCGATCCCGGACCCGGCCCCGGTCACAATCGCTACTTTATCTTTCAAACGCATAACTCCTCCTAAGGTTACAAAACGTTACAAAAGTTACATGAGGTTACAATTGGTTACTGGAGAAATAGCCCGCAACCTCCTGTAACATTCTTTGTAACTGCTGTAACCCTTTGTAACTTTAATTAGTTCCGT
>DAOWBV010000077.1 GCA_030633885.1 Planctomycetota bacterium | reverse complement strand
GGTCAGGGCGCCTTTACCGGCGATCCGATCGTCTTTAAACTTCACCTCCCAGGCACGTCGGCCTTCGGCCTTCAGGTCCAACGCGATCAACATGTTTTGGCCGGAAAGCACTAAAATATCCTGACTGGCGCCCAGCAGGTAACGGATATTACCCAGTTGAGTGCCGTCCCATGTCCATAACTCACGACCGCTGGCCGGGTCAACGACGTAAAGGAAAGGTGAATCGACCGGTGTGCTGATGAGCATATCCTGACCCGCCTGATCAGCCGACCGGACGTAAAGCAACGGGTTATTGAACCAGATCAACGGCAGCCGGGGCGGCCTGATATCGGTAGTCGGCGGGATATGATATTGCCGGTATTTTTTGACCCATTTGATCGCGCCGGATTTTTTATCGAGCGCGGCCAGCACCCCCATATTGGAACAATAATAAACGTTCTCTTCGTCCAGGGTAACGACGGAAGCGACTGATTCGCGGGTCGTGTTATTGAACAGGTTGGTCTCCAACAGGCCGGAAACGATAAAAGTTTTCCAGCGGAGCCGGCCGCTGGCGGCGTCAAAGGAGCATAAATAATGTTCGGGCAGATCGGTCGGATTTTCCGTGTAAATGGCCGCGGTGTAAAGAGAGGCCCCTTCGGCCAGGTTGCCCTCCACCGCCGGCGGCATAGGGAAACTGGCTTTGGATAAAAAGTCCGGGCCGTCGTTCTGGCCACCGACACTCCACTTGAGTTTTTCGGTCACCCGATCGATCGCCATCAGGGACCGGTTCGGGATCGGTAATTTCACGTAGATCGCGTCCCCTAACTGGGTCTCGGATCGGGTGATCTCTTCAACCAGGTTCACGTAAACCATATTCTGGTGAACGACCGGCGAAAAGATCATCCGCTCCTCAAAAAGTAACCGGCCGGTCGGGGCGGTTTCCTTAACCGGTGGTTTCAGGATCGATCGGCCGCCGGCTTTTTCTTTCTCCAAAGGAAAAGAAGTATCCGGCAGGGAAAAAAGATCGATGGCGTAAAGAGCGATCCCGTTGGATAAATAAATTATGCCGTCATCGATGACCGGGAAATATAACGGGTACTGGTTCGGGTCGGGCAGGACGTGGGAACGCGGCACGGGCCGGGCACCCCGGCTGCCCTTAGATGCCGGAATAGTGATTTCCCGGGCATGAGGCGGTAATTTCTTCAGCGGCGGTCCCATGAGCTTGGTCCGGGTATTATCACCGGCATAAGTCGGCCAGTTATTTACCGCCCGCTTCTTCAGCGCGGAGAGCTGGCGCTGGAAATTACGGACAAAGGTGATCAGAAAAACTTCTTTCGTCCCGACCATCACCCGGGCGTCGCGGTAATCACGCCGGACCGTCTCCATCAACTCGTCCAGCTTATCTTTTTCGCCGGTCCCGGCATAGGCAACCGCTAACTGGACAACGGTCTGCGCCGGCAACGATTTTTCAGACCGCCCGGCCAGTTTCTCCAGATAATTGATGGCCGCGGACAACTCCCCTTTTTCCAGATGATGCTGAGCCAGAAGGTCAAGCGCCCGTTGAGCGACACTGGTATAAAAATATCGTTCCACGATAACCCGCAACAAGTCGATATCCTGACGCCGCTCGGCCCGTTCGAGAAACGTCCGGGCGACAGGATCGAATAAGTTCTGATAAACCCGGCGCGCTTCCGGCGGCAAGGCCCGCAGGGCCGACTGACAATAATAACGGACCCCGACATAAACGTCTTTGTCAGCGTCTGACGGAATCAACGCCTCCGGATAAGACTCCAGCGCCTGCTGGTAATTCTTGACGACCCGGTGCCAATCCTTGGCTTCGGCCGCCTGCCGGGCGGTGGCGATCAATTCCCGGGCCTCGTGACTGACAATAATATGAGCCCGGGAAATCTGGTCGTCGTCGCTGAACACACTCCCCGGATGGACCGCCGGGACCAAAACCAACAGGCCAACGGCAATTAAAAATAAGATAATTTGTTTTTGGTTCAACATAAAACTCCCAACTGATGTCACCCGGCTATTCTACTATAATTATACGATAGAAACAAGGGAAAAGTCGGGATAATCACGCTGGTGCTCAAAAACTTTTCTGTTGCATCGATAAGCTTATCTGTTATAATTGAAAATCATGGTTGATAAAGAAGATCCAAAAATTTCCACCGGCGAATTGGAATTATGCAACCTGGCGATCGCGAAACGATTCATCACGCTGGCCCAGTTCCAGGAATGTCAGGAGATCCAGAAAAAGATCGCCGAGCTGGGCGTCAAAAAAAGTATCACGGCGATCCTGCAGGAAAAGAAATACATCACTGAAAAGCAAATCGAATCCCTCCAGCGGGCTGATGCCCGGCGGAGCAAAGAATTAGGCGACTATCAACTGATCAGCAAGCTCGGCCAGGGCGGCATGGGCGTGGTCTACAAGGCCTACCAACAGCGCATGAACCGGACCATCGCTCTGAAAATCCTGCATCCCCGCCTGGCCAAAAACGATGAGTTTATCTCCCGGTTCTACCGCGAAGCCCGGCTGGCAGCCAAGCTTAATCACGTCAATATCGTTTCGGCTATTGATGTCGGCCAGGTAGCCGGTTATCATTACTTCGCCATGGAATACGTGAAGCACAAATCGCTCTCCCGGTTGATCAGGGAAAAGAAAACTATTCCGGAAGAAGAGGCCTTACATATTATTATTCAGGTCACCCGGGCCCTGCAGCACGCTGACGAACATAAAATGATCCACCGTGATGTTAAACCTCAAAATATTTTGATCATGGAAAACGGGGTCGCCAAACTGGCCGATCTGGGATTAGCCAAATCAACGACCGGGGACGATGCTTCCCTGACCCAGACCGGTATGTCCGTCGGCACCCCGCACTACATTTCCCCGGAACAGGCGCTCGGGAAAAAGGACGTTGATATCCGGAGCGATATTTATTCTTTGGGCGCCACGTTATATCATATGGTCACGGGAGAAACTCCTTTTAAGGGTTCGACCGCCGTGGTGATCATGACCAAACATCTGACCGAAAAAATTCCCAACCTTTCCGATGCTACCTGCCGGATAATCAAAAAAATGACGGCCAAAAAAGCGCCGAATCGCTATCAAACTCCGCAGGAATTATCCGAAGATCTGAAGTTGGCAATTGACAAAAAATCACCTGGTACCGCGACGTCCGCGGCGGGTAAACCAGCCGTTCAACCGGCTGTCCCGCAGATGAAACAACCGGTTACCCCCAAAAAACAACGCCGCCGGCGGGCGATCCGGCCGCGCCCCAAAGGCCCGATACCGTTATTAATTGTAATTGGTTTTACTATCGTGACCATATTCGTCTGCATCCCCATCCTTAAGCGAGCTCTCTTTGAAAAACAGGACAACAAAAAAAGATCCGTGACCGTCAATTCACCAAAACGCCCGAACCGGCCACCTCCAGTAACCATTGTCCTGCCGGGAAATGAAGCCAGCGCCCGCAAACTATATAATCAGGCCATGGGAGCCCTGGACGCCGAAGAATGGTTTAAGGCGGAAAATAATTTTACTCAATTAGAAAAATTCAGGCATACTAAATTCTATCAGACGCACGAAAACGAACTGATCGGAAAAAAGGCCGCCTGTCAAACTGAAATAAACAAAATAATAATTGACTTGGCTATCCTGGAAGAACAACGAAAGGGCTATCTCCAATTTACCAACAACTGGAGCGAAGCTTTAAAGATCTGTTATAAGATGAAAAATATGTTTACCCGTTATCGATCGGATTTTGAACAAAACGATGAATTACGGTTGAAAATGAGCCGTTATGATGAGTATATCCGGCGCTATGAAAGAGAAATCGAAGTAATGGAAAAATTGGCCCGGGCCCGGAGTTCAATCGAATCAAACAGGTTATCCGAAGCCAGGGGATTTTACCGGAATATAAAAGCTGATTATAAAAACACTCAGACGGCCAGGTCTCAGCTGAATTACATCAATGAGCAATTAATTTGGATCGATAAAAAAATACAACAGAACGGTCGTTAAAAAATATTTTTGGGAACCCCCGGATTCCCGACAAAAAACGTATTGGTTAAAAAAATCCTATGACTCCAAAACATGTTTATGTCACCCGCCAAATCCCTGAAGCCGGGTTATTACTCCTGAAAAAACAGGGATTAAAAATCACTGTTAATCACAAAAACCAGGCAGTCACTCGCGCGGAACTGATTCGCTCTATTAAAAACAAAGACGGCCTGCTCTGCCTGTTAGGCGATAAGATCGATCAAGAAATAATCGAGGCCGGTAACAAGTTAAAAATAATCGCTAATTACGCGGTCGGGTATGACAATATTAATGTGCCCGCCGCTACGAAAAAAGGTATCATGGTCACCAATACGCCGGGAGTACTGACCGACGCCACGGCCGAATTGGTCTGGTCACTTATTTACGCCTGCGCCCGGCGGATCCCGGAAGCCGACCGTTTTGTCAGGTCCAGAAAATTTGAAAGCTGGGGACCGAAACTCTTACTCGGCACGGATATCCACCATAAAACACTCGGCATCATCGGCGCGGGTCGGATCGGCCAGACGGTCGGCCGGAAAGCGGCCGGTCTGGACATGAAAATACTTTATACCAACCCCCACCGCCGGCCGGGATTCGAACGCCGGACTAAAGCGCGGCGGGTCAGTTTAAAAACTTTATTAAAAAAATCGGATTTTGTCACTCTGCACCTGCCGTTAACACCGAAGACCAGACACCTGATCAAACAACCGGAGTTACGTTTGATGAAACGAACGGCCTATTTGATCAACACGGCCCGCGGACCGATCGTGGATGAAAAAGCGCTGACCCGGGCGTTAAAAGAAAAGATCATTAGCGGCACCGGCCTGGATGTCTATGAACGAGAACCGAAGATCGAAGCGGGATTATTGAAACTGGAAAACGTGGTCTGCCTGCCCCACATCGGCAGCGCCACGACTGAAACGCGGACCAAAATGGCCGTCATGGCCGCGCGGAATTTGATCGTTGCTTTAAAAGGCAAGCGTCCGCCTAATTTAGTTAACCCTGATTGCCGACCTGCCTGCCGGCCGGCCGGCAGGGTTTCTACCCGTGCCAACGTCTGAATGTAGGCACGGATTCTATCCGTGCTCTTAACTATTAGAATGCTTATGAAAAATTACCAAACGAAAAAAATCGAATTAAAAAGGTTCTATCTTCCAAACCGCCAATATTTCATGACCTGCGTTACAGAAAACAGACAACCTACATTCAATAATAAAAAAAATATATCGCTACTTCTTAATGCTTTTAATATTTATCGCCAAAAATACCAATTTAAAATTTTAGCCTATTGTATTTTACCTAATCATCTTCACTGGTTAATTATCCCGACAGAACAATATAATATTTCGCAAATCATGAAAGCAATAAAAGCTTATTCAACTAAGCAAATCAATAAAATACGCGGATGGAACGGACCATTATGGCAACATCAATTCTTGGATCATATTATTAGAAAAGAGGAAGACTATAAAAGTCACATTGATTACATTCATAAAAATCCTTTTAAACATAATTTAGTGTCAGCTTTGGCTGATTTATCACAATATAAATGGTCAAGCTATCAAAATTATTATTTAGATAATGAAACAACGTTTTTAATTGATAAAATACCGATTTAAATAAGCACGAATCGAATTCGTGCCTACAAACAATATGTATACCCGGACCGAAGAAATAACACTGGTCACCCTGATCCTGATCCTGGGAATCATCATCTTCGCTCATTTCGCCGGCGTTAATCAAAATAAATCTCCAGATTTATTTAAGCAATCACCCGATTTTTTCCGATTAAATATTAACCGGGCCGACTGGGCGGAGTTGGACCTCCTGCCGGGGATCGGACCGACCTGGGCGAAAAAGATCGTTAGGCACCGCCGGTCGCACGGGCCATTTAAAAACATTAATGACCTGAAGGCCGTCGGGTTGCCGGACCGAACCATTAAAAAATTAGCCGGACACGTGAAATTCTAAATGGGTAAAAAAATATTCATCACTTTTGTCGTCTGCGCTATTCCGATCGCCACGATCATCATCACCCTGTTCTATCACAGCTCGGACGCCTACCAGAGCCCGCATTTTTTCAAAACTTTTCCACCGTTGATCACCGCGCTGGCCGCCCTGACTGCGGTTTACTCCCTCTTCCTGGCTGTCCTGATCGCGGTCCTTAACTGGGAAAACAGAAAATTAAAGAACTGGACCAGGAAAACCGAAGCGACCAATGAAGAAATGCGCAGCCAGAACCGGGAACTCCAGACCCGGATCGAACTGCTTTCGGCTACCCGGGAGATCAGCCTGATCCTGAATGAAGACGTGGATTTCGACGCCATCCTGGAAAAAGTCCTGGAAGTCACCGACCACCTGCTGGAATCGATCAACCCGCCCCGGGCTATCCCGGGCCAGTCAGACACGGACGAAATAACGATCTTTTTCAAGGATACGCTCAGCGATCAACTAAACCCCAAAGCCCAGCGGAAACAGAACCAGACTTATTTTGAAAACCATTTCAAAAAAATACCGGCCGACGCGACTAACGTCAAGGAAGCGGTCGAACACAACCGGATCTTATTCCTGACCGAGGGCCGGGAACTCGACCTGACCTGTCCGCTGGTAGCGGACCGGGAAGTGATCGGCGCGCTGAAAATAAAAACGGTCATCGTCGGAACGCAGGAAGAAAAAAGCACCCAGATCCGTTTACTCCAGACCACCCTGCAGGAATTCGTCAAGATCCTGGCTCTGGCCATTAAAACCCCGGACCTCTACCAAAGAGCGATCACGGACGGCCTGACCAACCTTTTCGCCAAACGTCATTTTCTCGCCCAATTACATACTTATTTTGAGATCTCCCGTCGTCATAACGAACCGCTCTCGCTGATCATGATGGATATCGATCATTTCAAAAATATTAACGACACTTACGGTCACCTGACCGGCGACATCATTCTCAAAGAAACGGCCAAACTACTGAAAGACAGCATCCGGGCCACTTCGTCCGCGTATCGTTACGGCGGCGAAGAGCTGGCGGTGATCCTGCCGAATACTCCCCTGGCCGGGGCAATGACTTTAGCCGAAAGGTTACGCAAAAAGATCGACGCCCGGAAATTTACCAGCCACGAAGGGGAAGCACTGAAAATCACCGTTAGTTTTGGCGTGGCCGAATACCAGAAAGAAATGGGTGACATGAAAGAACTGCTTCATCAGGCGGACACCGCGCTCTACCAGGCCAAAGAAACCGGCCGGAATAAAGTTTGCGGTGCCTAAAAGAAGACAAAAGTGGTCAGGATCATGATCGGAACGAGAATGATGATCGAATAGATCATGTAACCGAAAAAAGAAGGCATTTTTATTTTTGCCTCTTCGGCGATCGCCTTGACCATGAAATTCGGGCCGTTGCCGATGTAGGTCATCGCCCCCATAAAAACCGCGCCGCAGGAAATAGCGGTCAATAACCTGACACCCTCACCAGCTAAACCACCCGTCAAAAGATCTCCAACATAACGAGAATTATTTTGCACCGCCACCCCTATTGCCGGCAATCCACAGGCGGTCGCGGTCATGGTCAGATAAGTCGGAGCATTATCCAGAAAGCTGGAAAGCACCCCGGTGATCCAGAAAAACTGCCAGGGTTCCGTTACTCTTAAACTCTCCGCATTAGCATTAAGGATTATTAAAGCCGGTATCATGGTCGTAAAAATGCCGGCGAATAACACGGCCACCTCAATGATCGGACCGAAAGTAAACTCGTTTTCCTGCCGGACTTTCCGGGCCGTGATCTTCAAAGAAAAGATCGTTAACATGATCATCATGATCTCTTTAACCCCGAAAGGCCAGTGCAAAGAACCGCTGTAATAGATCGTCAGTATCATACCACCCAGCAAGATAAAGTTCCGTTTTCCTTCGATCCTGATCGGATGTTTTGGCTCGACTTTGTTCACCAGATCGACCGGCCGGGCGATATCCTCCCGGTTAAATTTCCATTGATCATAAAGATTAAAAACTATCAGCAGAATAACGCAAACAAAAACCCATTGCTGCCAGAGGGTAAAAGTCCACTCAAAAGGCACGCCTTTAAGAAATCCGAGGAAAAGGGGCGGATCCCCTAACGGCGTCAGCAGACCACCGCAATTACTGACCAAAAAAATAAAGAAGATAATGATATGCGCTTTATTCCGGCGGGCCTTGTTGGCCCGGATTAGCGGGCGGATCAAAACCATGGCCGCCCCGGTCGTCCCGATAAAACTGGCCAGGAGCGTCCCGATCGCCAGCACGACCGTGTTGATCAACGGCGTCCCGGCCAGGGAACCCTTGATGTGGATACCGCCGGCAATAATATAGAGCGCCCCCAACAAAATAATAAAAGAGGCGTAATCCATGCCGACCACGACCAGTTCGGCGGGATGAACGGACAGAATATAACCAAAAACCGGTAACCCTAATAATAACGCGATCAACCCTTTGTTCCGGTGCCGCTCCCACCAGTGTTCCGCCACTAATGGAACAATAGCGATCGATAAAAGCATCAGAATGAAAGGGATGATCGTCCAGAGAGGGAGATCGATCTGATGGCCGCCGTCGGCTGAATCTGAATGACCACCCGGAGACATCGAGGATGGAGACTCACCGGAATGATCCTGGGCGACCAGATCACCGGCCACAAATGACCCGAGAACAAAAAATACCAGGACAAACAAAATTAACCAACGGCCGTAACTTATCTTTTTCATTTGATAGGGATAATATAATTTATTTTTCACGGGGTCAAGAAAAACCAGTATTTTATTCTATATGATTTTAAGGATCTTGTTTGCTAACACATAAAATCCAAAATAAAATGGAGTGT
>DAOWBV010000078.1 GCA_030633885.1 Planctomycetota bacterium | reverse complement strand
GCGACTGACGATCCCCAACAACGGAACATCTTTAGGCGACAAGCCCTGACTCTGTTGCAACAACTTTTTACACTCGGCTTTTCCAGACAGATCATCCATTGAGTACTGGGCCGGAATAAAACGATCAACCTGCGGGTCCCAATCAGAATAATCAATGCCATTGATAATACCGGAAAGCTCGGCCGCGCGTTCAGATAGCACCCCCTCCAAACCACAACCAAATTCTTCAGTCTGAATCTCCTCGGCATAACGCTGACTGACCGTGCTGAGCAAATCGGCAAAAACCAGGCCGCCCTTAATAAAATTAACCTTATCCCAGAATTCCAACTGTTTGGAATTATACAGTGATGGGTCCAGCCCGGTCAGCGCCATAGCTTCTTTTTTGAATAATCCCTGATAAGCCAGGTTATGAACCGTGAATAATGTTTTCAGTGATCTTAATTCTTTTTTTGGCCGGTAAAGAGTTTTGAGGTAAACCGGGATCAGAGCGCTCTGCCAGTCGTGGCAATGGATAACATCCGCTTCAAGTTTCAGCGCCGGAATAGCTTCCAGCACGCCTCGGGAAAGGAAAATAAACCGGGCCGCGTTGTCCGGATAATCACCGTCCGGAGTACCGTAAAGATTATCCCGATGAAAAAATTCATCGTGCTGGAGCAGGAACACTTTGACGGAGCTGTCAGGTATTTTCGCTTCCCAAATCACCCCAGTATGGGTCTGCCCGCCAATCGGTACTTTGATCCGCGTGCCGGTAGTGATCAGTTCACTGACCGATTCCTTAACCTGCTTGTAAAGAGGCAAAAAAAGGGTAACTTGATGTTTGTGTTGAGTAAAGTATTTAGGCAAAGCACCAACCACGTCGGCCAGACCGCCGGTTTTGGCAAAAGGAACGGCTTCGGAAGCAACCTGGATTATATTCATTTACTGCTCTTTACTGACCAAAAAGCCCCTCCCCCTTGATGGGGGAGGCTGGGTGGGGGTGAGCAAAGTTCACTTTATCACCCTCCCCTAACCCCTCCCATCAAGGGAGGGGTACATTATTTATTGTCACTCACTTCCCGCAAATACTTCGCCGCGTCTTCTGGCGGGACGGGATTAATATAAAACCCGGTCCCCCATTCGTAACCGGCCACGTGGGTGATCCGCGGAATAATCTCAATATGCCAATGATAATATTCGGTTTCATCCATATTAAACGGTGTCGTGTGGATGAGCAGATTATAAGCCGCGTTACTGAGCACACTTTCGATTTTGACCGAGACCTGTTTCAGGATCCGGGCCAAGGCGGGCAAATCACCCTGCGGTGTATTCTCAAAATGGGTCAGGTGCTGCTTCGGCAAAATCCAGGTCTCAAAAGGAAATCGCGAAGCAAAAGGACAAAAAGCGATAAAATGTTCATCGTCAATCACCAACCGTTGTTTAACTTCTTTTTCCTGATCGATAATATCGCAAAAAAGACAGCGGCCCCGGTAATCATAAAAAGTCTTACTACCGGTCATCTCCTGCTTGATCCGAATCGGAACGATCGGCGTAGCCACCAATTGGGAATGAGTATGCTCCAATGAAGCGCCGGCCGGATCGCCGACATTCTTAAAGATCAAAGCGAAGACCAACCGAGCGTCCTTTTTCAAGTCCAGCATCCGTTGGCGATAAACCCAAAGAACGTTACGAATCTGTTCTTCGCTTAGACCGACCATGGAAGCGTGATGGTCCGGTGATTCGATGATCACCTCGTGGGCCCCGATCCCGGCCATTCGATCGTAAACCCCATAACCACGTTTATCCAGATTACCTTCGATAGACACGGCCGGGAATTTATTGGGCACCACCCGGATCTTCCAACCCTTTTCGTTCGGCCGGGAATCCGCGCTCCGGACAGCCATAATCTCAGGTGGAGTGACCTTTTCGTTCCCTTCGCAAAAAGGACACTGACCAGGTTTGAATTTGGATTCGGCTGGTTTACCTTTAAAGTCATCCGGTCGTTTGGCCCGTTCCGTCGCAATGATCACCCAGCGTCCCAGGATCGGGTCTTTACGTAATTCTGACATAAATTTTTCTCCAATTATTTTTTATGGTTCCACCTGACCCGGGAGGCCTCGCTCCAGAGGAATTCCAGGTCGTAAAATTTTCTGACCGATTCAAGAAAAACATGGACGACCACGTCCCCGAGATCAAGCAACACCCAGGAACTAGTTTTATAACCTTCGACGCCCAGGACCGAAAAATCGGAACTTTTTTTACCGCGTTTGGTCAACTCATCAACGATCGCCTGGGCCTGTTTTTTATTGCGAGCCGAGCAGATAACAAAATAATCGATAGCAAAGCGATATTTTTGGATATTAAGAATAACGATATCGCTCGATTTTTTTTTGTCAGCCAGCCGCGCGCAAGCAATGGCCAACTCACGTGATTGTTTAGTTTTAATTTTTCGTAACCTCCATTATCCGATACCCAGCCATTTCGTGATGATCGGCGCGAATTTCACCGTCAATCCGGCAAAAACAATCGAAACCATGGCCATCAGTTTGATTAAAATATTTAAACTCGGCCCGGCCGTGTCTTTGAACGGGTCGCCGACCGTATCACCGACCACGCTGGCCTTGTGACAATCAGAACCCTTACCGCCGAGCTGACCGGACTCAATCCATTTCTTGGCATTATCCCAGGAGCCGCCGGCATTGGCCATCATGATGGCCAGAACAAAACCGGTTCCGAGCGCGCCAACCAACAAACCAAGCACACCAGCCACACCCAGTAAAATACCGACCGCGACCGGGGCGATCAGAGCGAGCGAAGCGGGCAGGATCATTTCCGTCTGCGCCCCTTTGGTGGCAATAGAAACACATGACTTATAATCTGCTTTACCTTCACCTTTCAGTAAACCTGGTATTTCTTTAAACTGTCTACGAACCTCCTCGACCATCCGGCCGGCGGAACGACCAACGGCCCTCATGGACATAGACGCAAAGGCAAAACTAAGCATGCCGCCAAGGAATATCCCGATCAAAACCTTAGGATTTATAAGCGTAACGTTATAATATGTCATAAAATTATCGAGGCTGGCGTTAGCAATGTCAACCCCAACTATTGTTTCTTCACCAACTCGTACCAACCCAATACGGACCTCTTCAATATAAGCGGCCAGCAGAGCTAATGCCGTTAACGCCGCCGACCCGATGGCGAAACCCTTACCGGTAGCGGCCGTAGTATTGCCCAGCGAATCCAAGGCGTCGGTCCGTTCCCGGACAAAATCAGGCTGATTGGTCATCTGAGCGTTACCGCCGGCGTTATCGGCGATCGGACCGTAAGCATCGGTCGCTAAAGTAATCCCCAACGTGGAAAGCATCCCGACCGAAGCAATGGCAATTCCGTATAAACCACGAATCGGTTCGCTGAACCCGCCGGAGAGACCAAAAGTTAAAAGAATCCCCATCCCGATGGTTAAAACCGGGATGACGGTAGAAATCATCCCAACGGACATACCGGAAATAATAAGCGTCGCCGGCCCGGTCTTGGATTGTTTGGCCACATCCTGGGTCGGCTTGTAATCAACGGAAGTATAATATTCAGTCGATTTCCCGATAATAATCCCGATGATCAACCCGATAACGATCGAGGACCAGAGCCCGAGCGCGCCTTTGGAAATACCCAAAATATAAGGTTCACCCAAAGCAGTCACGTCTTTTAACAAGTAAAACACAGCCCCGGCGGAAAAAATAACAATCAGGATTGAGGAAAGATTGATCCCCTTAAAAAGAGCGGACATCAAGTCTTTTTGCGATGCCTTTTCTTTGGTCCGGACAGCGTAAATACCAACCACAGAAAGAATATTACCGATCCCGGCAATGATCATGGGCAAAATCACCCAGGGCAAGGCATCCGTGCCAAGGGTAAAAGCAGCGGCCGCGCCCAGGGCAGCCGAAGCGAGGATAGAACCGCAGTAAGACTCATACAGATCAGCGCCCATGCCGGCCACATCACCAACATTATCACCAACATTATCCGCGATCGTCGCCGGGTTACGAGGATCATCTTCCGGAATACCGGCTTCGACTTTACCGACCAGGTCGGCCCCGACATCCGCGGCTTTGGTAAAGATCCCGCCGCCGACCCGGGCGAATAATGCCTGCGCAGAAGCCCCCATCCCGAAACACAGCATAACCACGGTTATTTCTTTCAGATCCATCGGATTAAAAAATGCCCAATTGGGAAAGACACCATGCAACATGGGCACGATCTTGTAGAGCAGAAAAAACCACACGGCGATATCGATCAGGCCGAACCCGACCACCACCAGACCCATAACCGCGCCACTGCGAAAAGCGATCTTCAAACCCTGATTTAAACTTTCTTTGGCACCGTAAGCAGTCCGCGAGCTGGCCTCAGTCGCTGTTTTCATCCCGAGATAACCGCAAAGACCGGAAAAGAAGCCGCCGGTCAAAAAAGCAAATGGGACCCAAACCGATTGAAGATTCAAACCGAAAGCCATGATCCCCAGGATAACCGAAATAATGAGAAAAAATATGGCTACGACCTTGTATTGCTGACGGAGATAAGCCATTGCCCCCTCTTTAACATAACCGGCAATGCGAACCATATCTTCGTCACCGGGATGAGTTTTTTTCAAAGAACGGTAAAAAATCATCGCAAAGACCAAGGCAACAACCGCGCCCAGCGGAGCCAACCACCATTCTAACGGAATATGACGATCGCCAGCCGCGTCACCACCCGCGTAAAGCGGCAACCCGGCCGCCAAAAAAATTATAACCCCGTAACCTAATGAAAACAATCTCGATCTCATCTCTTTCTCCTCTACTTCTCTAAAACGATTAAGATTTTTTTATAGTATTGATGACGGGCGAACTCGACATCCAGATCAAAATAACGGTTACTTTTTTTATCAAAGTAATCAGTAGACAGCGCCAAGGTCTGCTTCAAATACTCCAGCGCCCGGAGACGATCTTTTTTCTGATGGGCGTCCTGAAAAAGGCACTCGTGTTTCACGATTTGCTCAAGTAAATCAAAACGTTCGGTCAGGCCATCATAAAAATACCTGACCGGACTTCGGGGATCCGGCGGGATCAAAAAACGACTGATCTGTTTCAAATCAAACACGGCGATCTTTGCTTTGTCAAATTCGTTCCGGTCAATCAAAGAATAAATCTGGGTCACGTGCTCCACCATTAAAACCTCGATCCGCTGGTTAATCGGACCGAAATTAAGATTATACTTCTTATGAATAATATCCTTATATCGGTTAACTATATTGATCAATAAAGAAAAAAAGTCCTGGTCTCGACCGTTTTTTTCCCGATGCCGATTCAATTTTCTTTCCAGTTCGAAAATCCGAGCCAGCTCCTGAAACCCGCTTTGTTCGTTCCTCAAACGGGCGACGTCATAGTGATAAATATTGATGGTTTTGTCAACATAATCGGACAGGTATTTCCATTCTTCCGCCACCTCGCCAAACTTTTCTTTTTTCAACAACTCGAAAGCATGGTAATAACGGGCTGCAATGTACATACTTTCGTAGGTAAATGGATACTCGTTCTGCTCCGATCTTTTTTTGATGGATTCGGCGAACCACCGGGAAGCGACCGCGTAAGTATCCTCGTCTTTTTCTTTGATCACCTGTTCCATAAAATAAGGATCCTGGGGCACCCGGTTATAATAAATATAACCGATCCATTCGCAGATATCATAACTATCCAGGTTGGTTTCCAATCCCTGGCTGGCAAAATCAATTCCTTCCCGCACCCAGTGCCATTTTTCGGATGGGGTTTCCTGCTGATGAGAAATATTATAAGCCATGTTCCAGGAATTAAAAGTCCAGACTTCTTTCAAACGCGGCTGAAGCATGGCGATCAATTCCAATAATGTCCGGATCTCCTCGTATTGCTTATTCCGTTGAAGTTCACTGGTCTTAACCCATAAATAATCAACGATCAGCGGCCGGAAACCACCCAATAAAGTCGCGCCCAAATACTGGGCCAGATAATCAATGGGTGGAATGACCTCGAACGGATTGACCCTTTCGATCTCCTCATATTCGGGCTGGTTTTTAATAATATTCTGAACCGGGATCTGGAGCAAAAACAAAACCAGGATACCCAGAATAATAAAAATATTTTGCTTTTCCATAAACTGAATTTATCCAAACTGCCGGACCGACAAACTGATCCAGGCGATCAGTAAAGCCACCCCGCCGTAAGCGACCAGACAAAACAGGGCCGGCGGAAATAAACTCCAGGGTAAGGCAAATTCTTTTAAAAGATAATTCATGCCGTCGAATACCGCGAAGTCCGGTATGATCTTCATGGCCAGATCCATAATAAATTTAGAGGCCTGCATCATCCAAAGAGGAAAAGTATCAACCGCCTGGGAACCTCCGGTCGTTAACCCGATCTGATGGAAAACTTTGATCTCGATCAATTTATTCATGATCAGTTCCATGGTCATCAATGACTCTTTAAAAAAAGTCATGCCGCTCCCGGCAAAATAAATAAACATCGCCATGAAAACGTTCACCGGACCGGAAAGAAAGGTCGACCCGGCCACGGTAATGGCCAACAACAGAATCGTCTGCAGGTAAATGAGCAACATGGTCTTGATAAAATTCCATTCAAAACTAAAAGTACCCGGTGCCGTATAAACGTAAATACTGTTCGGATCAACTTTCAGATAACTGGCCGGTTTCGTTCGTTTAACCTGCACATTTAATTGCCCTAACGGATCAATATGACGCGGCAGGAATTTTATCACGGTCGGTCTTTTTGTCCTGACCTTAACGACCTTGGTCGTCCGCACGGTACTGATGGTCGGGTTGATCAGGGTGACGGCCAGGTCGGTGTAGTTTTTCATCGCCCCGGCCCCAACGGCGTAAGGATTCACCTCTAACTCGATCTCTTTCGATGACTTAAAAAACGCGTTATAATCATCCAGATCAAAATACCGGTTCAGGCCCCGAAATTTCCAGAAAGCGTAATTTTTCATGCCCGGTCCGCGCAATTCGGCCCGGAGTTGACCCTCCGAATCCAGCACCCCGTTCATCCGGTCTGACTGACTCTGATTCTGGACAAAAACAAATTCTTCGGCGGCGATCTTCTGACGGGGATTCAAATATTCGTCCCGGGTGGTGGTAGTAAAAACATTGACCACCCGAATGTAGATCAGGCTGATAATCGCCATGGAAAAAACAAACAGACCCAAAACCAGAATAAAACCCAGCAGTTTACCCAGCAGAAAAATTTCTTTGGGGATCGGCTTGGTCATCAGCAAAAAGACCCGTTTGGCTTCGATATCATCGGGCAGGGAGACGCCGGCCAGAAAGATGGCCATGAGCATGGTGAAAAATGCAATCCCCCGGATCGCCCAAGTCTCGACCAGTATTACCCGGGTACCGGGATCGACGACCGGAAAAAAAGCCGAGGAACTGATCAAAGCAATGGCAAAAAACAGCAAGATCAGGAATACTCTTTTTCGGACCGACTCTTTATAAGTCAGGCTGATCACCGCCAGAATTCTTTTCATCGGGGTCCTCTTTAATGGTTCTTAAAAACAGAGTTTCCAGCGTATCCGAGGCTAATTGCACATTCACCACTTCCGCCCCGGCCTGGGTCACCATCTTTTTCAGTTTCTCCTGCAACTCCGGAGTTAACCCTTTGAGCGTCACGTTACTGATCTGGTCTTGACTGAGCAATTCCTTAACCGACCCAACTTTCTGCAGTCGGCCTTTGTGTAAAATGGCCAACCGGTCACAAACATTCTCCACGTCAGCCAACAAATGACTGGAAAGCAGAATTGTTTTCCCTTTTTTCTTGAGATCGATAATAATATTCTTCACGTGACGGGACATAACCGGATCCAAACCGGAAGTCGGTTCATCCAGAAAGATCACGTCCGGATCGTTGATGATCGCCTGGGCAAACCCCAGCCGCCGGGCCATCCCTTTGGAATACTCTTTGACCGGCCGTTTCCGGGCGTGGTTTAATTCCATCAATTCCAGTAACTCATCAATTTTTTTCCGCCGCGGCCGGAGAGGAATCTTGAAAATTTGGCCGTAAAAATCCAGGGTCTCTTCAGCGGTCAGGAAGGGGTAAAGATAAGATTCTTCCGGTAAAAATCCGATCCGGTCCTTGACGGCCACCTCACGCGGTGATTTTCCCAGAACCAGGGCCTCCCCGGACGTAGGAAAGATTAATCCCAATAAAGTCTTAATGGTCGTCGTTTTACCGGATCCGTTCGGGCCTAACAAACCGAAGACTTCACCGGACCGAATGGTTAAACTCAGGTTATCCACCGCTTTGACCTTGAAGCGACTGAACAAAGAAGTGTAGACCTTGGTCAGATTATTGATCTCGATAACGATTTTTTCTTCCATTCCTTTTCTCCTGAAAACAATTTCCGATTTTCGCGGACAAACCCAAAACCAGCTTTTTCCAGCGGTTTATAATAATGTATAGTTTTGACGGCGCTATTATATCTTAGTTGCTTTTTTTGTCAAACTTTCTCTATCATTATACTTACAGCAGGAGTTATGTCAACCCCGTTAGAGTCAGGTCGCCTAAGGCGACCGTCGTATTGCAAGAATAAGATTGTTTGCTATATTAACTCGCTCTTGTCCGTGATTTGTTCGCAATAATATCAAATACCTCTAACGGGGTCAAGCGGTCGATGACTTTTTAGCCAGAATTATTTTGAATTATTCATTAGTTGTGCTAACATTATATTCAAATTATTATCTCTAAAATTAATTATGATCGAGTCTATTGTCTTCTGGATCGTTAAT
>DAOWBV010000174.1 GCA_030633885.1 Planctomycetota bacterium | reverse complement strand
GATATTTTTATCCGGTTAGATACAATATTTATTCCTGACCCCGCTTCTTCGGCGGTCTTCGGTATTTGTGTGATTAGTCCAAGAACCGGTGAAGCCCTGGCCATCGCAATCGTGAATGATCGTCTCGCTTATAGTATTCTCAAGAGATCGGATGGTGCTTCTGGTAAATGGATCAACCTGACAAAAAAATTGGATCAAAAGAAAATCGCTTTAGGGCTGAGAAAAGAGGTTGGCCCCCGACGCGCTTTGGAGTTTAAATGTTCTCTGAACGGAAACCCTTATGCCATTCCGTCTGATTTAACGCGATTCCTGCGTTCCGCCCGCACGTTTTCCGTTGGTATTTTTGGTTACGGGGAACTGGAAAAAAAATGGGCTTTGAAAGTGTCCAGTGTGAATATCTTTGAAAAACGTCAGGGAGATAACCATGATCATTAAAATGATGAAACGAAAAGAAAAATTCCAGGGATTTACCCCGATAGAGACGGGGTTTACCTCGTTAGAGATGGGGTTTACTTTAATAGAGATCTTAGTCGTCATTGCCATTATCGGTGTTCTGGCCGGGTTGACGATTCCGTCTCTGATGCGTTCTCAGTTGAAAGCGAAAAACAACGCGGTCCGGGTCGAGATACAGCAGATCGGAGCCGCGCTGGAAAGTTACGTGACGGTTTTTGGTGATTATCCCCCGAGTTCGTTGCGGGATTTTGAACCGAATCTGTATTTGAACGATACGAACAATGGAACCGAAGCTTTAGTTGCCTGTTTGAGCAGCCAGATTGAGGGTGGTCCTTTCCTGAAAGAATGGTCTGAAGAAAGGTACGTTAATTTGGATAATGATCAGGTCGACCGGAATCTGACCGATTGGTGGTTCGGGGATAGCCAACTGCGAGAGTTGACCGATACCTGGGGTAACCCCTATATTTATTTTCATTCCCGTGATTATGAGCAACCGCAAGAGTTCAGTCGGTACATGATTCAAGGTGAGGTGGCCGATTGCGTGCCGCAGCGGAGTGAGCGCACGGCCACTTTTCATAATCCCATTTCTTATCAATTGTGGTCTGTCGGAGTCAACGGCGAAAACGATAACGGAGCGGATGACGACATTAATAATTGGGCGAGGTGATTCAATATCTTGAAATATCAGTTGCGCGAGTTCAGGCAAGCGGTAACTTTAATTGAATTACTGGTGGTTATTTCTATCCTGGCCGTTATTTCCGGTATCGGGATGGCTTTTTTTTCTCATTCTAACCGGCAGCTTGATTTCCAGAGTACTTCCGGTGAAATAATTTCAATTATCCGCTTTGCCCGGAGTGCCGCCCGAACGGAAAAAATGCCGACCCGGGTGGTGATTGATCCCGTCAAAAAAGAGATCTATTGTTTTAAAAGACAGATTCTGGGTTTGTGGCATTTTGAGGACACCGGTTTGGCTGGTTCGACCGGCGCTTTTAATCGGTCGGCCGAATTAGCAGGGGGGGCCAAGTTGACGCCCGACGGTAAATTCGGGCAGGGAGTTAATCTGCCTGGTTTTGGTCTGATCGATTGTGGTGATATCCCGGTCGTTTTTCCAGACCAGGGGTTGGAAATCGAAGCCTGGGTTTATTTGTTCGAGACCGAACAGTCGCGAAACCAGACCATTATGGTAAAAGCAGGCGAGTACCGGTTTGAAATTGCGGCTGATCGGGGTCTGTTTGGCCGGTTCGATCAGTTAGTGGTCAATAGCCGGTCAGGCATCGTGCCTTTAAACCGGTGGGTGCGATTGAGGTTAGTTTATGATCAGGAAGTGCTCCAGTTGTTCATCAACAAGCAGAAGGTAGCGGAGCGTTCTGGTTCAGCGTCCTTGAATGACGATAAGTCTTCCCTGACTGTCAGTTCTCACGCTTATCCGTTAAATGGAAAAGTTGACGAGATCAAGATTAGTGCCATTGTAAAAGGTCGACGTTTTAAATTGCAACCGTCAGATGTTAATATTTCGAGCCGGAGCGGATCGAATGGTTTAATTGTCTTGCAATTTGATGAACGGGGCCGGTTGAATTATTCCCAAATCAGGATAAAGTTTGAATCGCCGTCAGTCCGGTCGTCTTTTGAGTTAAAGATCGATTCTTTCGGTAATGTTAAAATGGAGTGAGCGCGATGAATTCCCGATCGGCTGGTCTGGCCCTGATAATTGTTATTATGATCCTGACCGTTCTAATGGTGATGGCGACACCTTTCGTCGTTTCTATGCTTTATAAGGAAAAAATCGGCCGGAATACTTTTCATCGGAGTCAAACTGATGTGGCGGCCACCGGCGCGCGGAATCATGCCATTTCTTTGCTTTATCGGACTCACGATTTTTTTGAAAACAGTGATGAATGCCAGCCGCCTTTTAACACACCTGATTATGACACTCGAGCGGAGTTAGCGGTAGATTTTAAGACTAATGGGTTGGATACGATCATTTCTTTAAGTAATCCGAAAGGTAAAATCTGGGATGTCAAGGTTCAGGACGAGCAGGGTAAAATTAATATTACCAGTGCGCCGGTGCGGGTGTTCAGTAACCTGACAAAACTTTACGGTACCATGCCGGGAGTGATGCTGGCTGATGTCCTGACAGAATATTCCGGCCGGACCGCGAACTGGGTTGATCCGCGGAATCTGCGTGGTTATAGTGAGGTGACCCTGCTGGATGGCAACCGGGTTCACCTGGTTCGGGTCGACAGCGGCAGTTTCATTTCTTCTTTTAATGAGGTTCGGTTATCTTTCGGGAACGAAGTTTTTTACGCCCGGATCATACCGCGTCAACCCTGTCGGCAGTGTCAGCGGACGTTTCCGGTGTTGCTCAAGGATCATGCTCTTCATAACAAGGTTTCCGTGATCAAATCGATTCGTCGGAGCGACTCATGGTATCTCGGTGGACGGATGCTCTTTTTGGATCGATTGGTTCCAGAGCGGTTTTTAACTCCTTACACGATCGTCACGGTTTCGCCGCGCCACCCGATCAATATAAATACCGCGCCGCGGGAAGTGCTGATGGCTAATTTGGTTGGCGTCGGTAATCGGCGTTTGTTCGGCCCGCAAGGCCGACAGCGGGACGGTGATGACCGGATCAGTCAAACCGTCGCGAAAGGACTGGTGACGGCATTGCAGTCAGTTGAAATAAAAGGTCCGGCTGATTACAAAAAATTCCTGGAAGACAGCGGTCTCCTTTCTGATACGCAGATAAATAATTTGCTAAGAAACGGGATGGTTCCGTTTGTCGATTATATTGATGAAGAATATACGGATACCGTTCCGTTCTGTTTTAAATCTCATAATAAATATACGGTGCTGGCCACCGGGATTACAAATTATTCTTCGGCTAATCAGGCGGCCCGGTCGACTTTCCGGGAGGTAGTGGATGTCGCTCCGCCGGAATTGCTGGAGTGGCGGCTGGAGAGCCAGTATGATTATGACCGCGAATTCGCGGTGCCCCATGGAAATCCTGCCCGGTTGATTACTTTCCCGGCGCTGACAAAATTAGGGCCGACGGCTATTTTTCACTCTCAACCAGATCATTCCCGGCACCCGGGTAAAGGAGAATTAAAACTAAGTACGATGGTCGATCGCCGGGGCCGGAATATCGTTTTAACTGAACATTTTCCTGAGACGCATGAGGGACAGACGTTGGTTGGTCAACCGTTGACTTATGAACAGGGAAAGATATTTAGTCTTCAGCATAATCGGGTTGTCAGCCCGGGTGGATTTGAGGCCTGGGTCAAGATGTCCACGGTTAACGACGGTCTTTATTTTATGGATATCAAACAGGGCGAATTTCAAAACCGCCTGTCATTACAATACACGGGGGGAGAGTTAATTTTCTCGGCTTGCGACGCTACGGTCGAAACCAAAGCGGCTCAGATCCGGGCACCGATGAATTTTGATGCTGATACTTGGTATCATCTTGGGGCTTACTGGAAAGGAACTAAATACGCGCAGTTAGCTTTAATGGTCGATGGTAAATCCGTGGGTACTTTTGCTCATT